>CAZLPC010000321.1:0-4238 GCA_964561305.1 uncultured Anaerolineae bacterium | reverse complement strand
CAATGCTTATGTTGTGGGGCGGCAATGGATCACCGATATAGAATTGGTGCAATATGCCATTTTATCGCCACCACCCAGCCAACCCCAAACGCCGCTTGATGTACAATTTGGCGATGTTTTAACGCTAACAGGCTTTTCACTATCTAATGATGAGTTTGTGGTGGGGCGCGGTAACGCTTTGGGCGTAACCCTATATTGGCAGGCCACTCAATCAATCCCTGCGCGTTATAAAATCTCGGTGCAAGTGCTAACACCAGAGGGGGTTTTGGCCGATCAACATGACAGTGAGCCAGCTAACAACTTGCGCCCCACCACCAGCTTTCAATCTGATGAAATTGTATTGGACAATCATGGCCTGATTTTAAACCGCGACTTGCCGCCGGGCCGTTATACACTAAATGTGGTGGTGTACGATGCTGATGATCCCACTATGCGCCTGCAACCCGATAGTGGTGATGCCAACGCGATCTTAGAACTGACCACATTGGCAATTGTCTCACTATCTGAGTAGAGGTTTATGGTGCAGCAATCTCAAATTCTAGGGTTTTCTCGCGCTCACCATCTAGCAAAAGCACCACTTTATAGCGGCCAACCGAAAAACCACCATCAATACTAAGGTTGAAATAAACTTTAGCATCAGAGCTTTCGAGGGTCTCTGAACGATAGAGTTCGGTGTCACCACTTTCTTCGACAACATACCACACCGCTTGCAAGGAGGTAGTAGCAGGGGCATTTCTAAGGTCTAGCACCACATACACAGTATCGTCGGGGGCAAAGATAGTGGTACGGTTATTGCCCGCTTCATCGCTGGCAAGCCGCACATTAGCAAGGTTGGCAGTACTAAAGTCAAACTCGCAAGCCAGCGTAGCCAACAGCATCATACTTAATACAAGGAATACGGCACGTTTCACTGGAAAACCAATCCTTTCCATAACATATTCAACACCCATCATTGTAGGGAAATTGATAGTTTATGCACGTTTTGATACGAGCCAGCGGCCACCACACATCAACCAGCATCACCGATGCGCCCCTTGCCATCAATACCCGCAGTGGCCGCATTGCTCACGCCCAAAAAGCCGAACGAACAATTGAAGCCCGCGGCTATTGGCTGCTGCCCGGACTTATCAATGCACATGATCATCTGGAACTAAACCACTATCCGCGCACGCGCTTTCAAGACCGCTATGCTAATGCTCATCAATGGGGCGAAGCTGTCTCAAAAAGGCTGCATCAGCCGCCTTTTAGCGAACTACAAGCATATTCCTTAGCAGATCGGTGTTGGGTAGGCGGGCTAAAGAACCTGCTGGGGGGCGTGACCACTGTGGCCCACCATAACCCACTGCACGCCCCTTTACGACGCGCCAACTTTCCGATTGATGTTGTCAAACACTATGGGTGGGCCCACTCACTCCATTTCACCAATCACACCGATATAAAACGCCAAATTCAACAAACACCTACCTTTCAGCCATTCATGATTCATTTAGCTGAAGGAACCGATGACATTGCAGCCCAAGAATATACACTTCTCGCTGGTCTGGGCGGTATACAAGCCAATACGGTACTGATTCATGGTGTGGGACTAAATAGGGCAGATCGGGCAGATGCCATTCGGCGCGGAACAGGGTTGGTTTGGTGTCCGTCTACCAATCTATTTTTATTGGGCCAAACAGCAGAGATCGCTGAGTGGGTGGCAGCACAGCAGGTCGCATTGGGCAGTGACTCGTGCCTAACTGCCGATGGCGATCTATTGGATGAGTTAAGAGCGGCTTGGGAAACACAACAGGTTGATATGACTACGCTATTGCATTTGGTCACCGATTGGGCTGCTCATTTATTGTGTTTGGCAGATAGAGGCACATTGACCGTCGGCAAAAGGGCAGATGTGCTTGCCATTCGGCGGCACAGCAACGATTTTTATGCCGATCTCATTAACACCACCCGCGCCGATATTGGCTTAGTGATGCGGGGTGGGCGTGCGCTATATGGTGATCCGCAAGTTGTCGGGCAATTTATGGGCGGGCACTATGTATCTGTGAAAGTGGATGGTCGGCCTAAGCTATTGGCCGCGCCAATAGCACGCCAAGCCAAGCACAACCCTCTACCCATAACGGGACTTCAGTTAGACTGATCGGGACATAACTCGACAATCAGGCCGTCGCTCCATTGATATTTAGCATCCATCAGTGTCCAGATTGCATGGGCTAGATCGTATGCTTCGTCGGGGTCAATGGTGCGCCCGCGCCCAGCATAGTGCTGTCCAGCCACACGCCACAAAGCACGCGAGTTGTGTTGTAGATTTTTGACCCAGTGCGAGCGTTCGCGGTTTTCTGAAACAAGATAAAAGCAGCCATCATGATACACAAACCAAATTTCGATCTCGTGTGGGTTTTGCGTCTTCCAGCCAATGGTGGTTAGATACAAAAAAGGCTCTTGCTCAAACATATTTCATCTCCAGCCAATAGTGATCGGCCCATGTTTTGAAGGGCCATCGGTGGGCAGTGTGTTTCTCTAGCCAATAGAGGCGTTGCAATAGAGAAGGCCGTGACGCTATTACGCCAAAAATATCGCTGGGGGGCAGCCAAACCCCTAGACCGATTACACGTTGGTGCTTGAAAGCAAGCCCCAGCGCAGCTTGAAGTTGGCGTGGGCTTGGGTAATACACCATCAGTTGCGAGCCATCGGCAAGGGTGGCTTGTTGTTGGCGTTTTTGGCGACGAAAAGCCGTTTTGAAGTCCAAGTGAGCACTGTGCCAAACGCTCTCCCACAGGCAAAACGGCGACATCACCCCAAAGCCCAGCTTGGCCCCCACGCGCAAATGCGCCGCCAAAAAATTCCCTAGCCCACCATAATCTGCGGTGCAGTTAAGTGGCCCAAAATTGCTTAATACACCGTCAAAACGCGGTGCATCCTCCCATACAGGCAAATCATTAAGATTAAGCTGGCGACATTCTACGCGATCTGCTAGGCCGGCGGCGGCAACCTTGTGTTGGGTAATGGCTAACATGGCTGAACTGGCATCGGTGGCCATCACCTTAAGGCCTTGTTGGGCCAGCCACAAGGCATCTTCGCCTGTGCCGCAACCAATCTCTAAAACATAATCACCGGGTTGGAACAACTGGCTAAGGCGTTGATGAACGCGCTGCCGCAGCCACACACCGATTGGTGTTTGGCTAAAATCGGTGTCATAGCTGGCGGCGGCAACGTCAAAGGTCATCAGATATTAGTTATTGCTGTTGATGACAATGGAACCTATGGCGGGGGTCACTTGATAGCCAAAATTGGCCAGCACCGCCGGAATATTCTCGCGGGTTAGTTGACCACTGCTGAAAACGCTATCGTTGATGATGACGTCAAGTTCAATGCTATAGCGCTCGGCCGGGAAAATATAGCGCACATAGGTAGCAGCTTGGTCACAATAGGCGTTGGTGCTGCGGCTAAAAATTTGCTCTGAGGCAAAGCCAGATTCAGTCAAGACGCTGCTGGTGTCCTCAATAAGCGTAAAGCCCTGTGCGGCCAACAAATCATCAAGACCTTCGCCATTTACAAAGGCTTCGGCCGAGTCGTTGCTGTCCCAATTAATGGCTCTAAAGCCAATCCCTAGCAAAGAGGTGTCACCATCACAACTGGCCAACGTCCACGCTCCGCCAGCCTCAAAATTAAACCCATTCGCATAGCGTTCGGCGGCCAGTGTTTGGGCCTCGTCTTCAAAACGGGCCACGGCCTCATCAACAGTCAAAAATGTTCCTGCACCCTCAGTTGTAAAGCTGGGATCGTCGGTGAAAATACTTTCGATGGCTGCCAGCACTTCATCAGCATTGGCGGGCTGGGGTGCAACATAGTCGCTGGTGACCAGTGCAGGATCGGTAATGATCAACACAGTGTCTAGCGTTTCTGGCGTTGCGTCAATGGGTAGGTTGGTCGCCGAATCATAGGTGTTAGTCATCGAATCAATCACAGTTTGACCCTCTAACACTTCACCAAAAATGGTATGACGATGATTGAGATGAAGGGTAGGCTCACGGGTGATGAAAAACTGGCTGCCATTGGTGGCAGGGCCACCGTTAGCCATTGCTAACAAGCCGGGGCGGTCGAAGGCTAAAAATGGTAGAAATTCATCTCCAAATTGGTAGCCCGGGCCACCTGATCCGGGTGGGTTGCCCACCGGATCACCACCTTGCGCCATAAAATCAGCCATGACACGATGGAACGTTGAGTTGTTGTAATAACCTTGT
>CAZLPC010000320.1:0-4240 GCA_964561305.1 uncultured Anaerolineae bacterium | reverse complement strand
CGCGCAAAGCGAACAAAGCCCCCATCAATGCGATGATGCTGAACGGAATGTTTAGTACAAACAAAGTGCGCCACGATGGTTCAGAAACGGTAAGCCCGATACCTGCAAAAGCATCCGCAATCTCAGAACCGTAGTCAGCAAAGAGCTTGACCATTACACCACCATATAAATGGCCCAACACCCACCCCGATGTATCAATAGCTCCTACTAAACCTAAGGGCTTGGCGCGTTTTTGGGGTGGAAACATATCGCTGACAATGGCCATAGTAACAGGGACAATGGCCCCTGCACCAGATGCCTGAATGGTGCGCCCCAAAATAATCATATACAACTCGCGCATTTCAATTGGCGGTGGAATATGGGTATCGGGGTTGGGGTAAATTTGGCGATAAATGGTCAAGTACATATCGGTAGGCCACGTATGCGCGATAGAGACAAACCACGAGCCACCCATAAACACCAGCAAACACGCAACATAGATCCAGCGCCGCCCGATCATGTCAGACAAGCGTCCCATAAATGTCATGCTGATAGTGTATGACAATAAATAGGCACTTACCATCCATGCAGCATCATCTAGTTTAGAGTCAATGGGCAGCTTTAGCTGGTTGATAATTTCGGGCAAGATGGCCGAAACAATGGTTAAATCTAGTGATCCAATGAAAACAGGTAAGCACAACACGGCTAAAATAGGCCAGCGATGCTTGATAGAAATGTTATCGGTGTGCGTCTGCATGGTTGTTTCCTCTATAAGAAATGTTTAGTTGGCTGCCCCATTGGGTTCTGTTATCGTGACCTCTTGGTTATAGCCCTCAAAATCAATTTCCCATGTTTTTGAGAGATCAGTTTCAGAACCAGCCGGCGACGGCTCGATCAATTCAATACGCGATAAACGGCGTGTCCCTTCGCGCCGAATATAGACATCAATCTGAATATCACCCGTGGCTGTGGACATCAGCTCAAAGGTGACAGCTCGCGCCAATTCTGCATCAACAATGCCACGCAGATGATAAACATCAATGCCCTCAATCTCTGTGTTGCCAATCAAAGTTACGTCGCGCATAGAGAGTAAAGCGTTGCCGATGCCAGAATCATTTGACAGCAAATTGGCTGGCTCGAACCCACTTACTAGCGTTTCTTGTTGCCATTCACCACCGGTTAAAATTGGATGATTGTAGTATTGACGATCTTCCACGACAATCGCAGCGATTTTTTGCGTTAAACCACTGATGCCCACGCTAATATCGGCTCGCACGCTATTCGGATTTTTGAAGACGGCGGTGGCACTATTGAGGGTAATATCGAGGTCTTCAAACCCTTCAAAGCTGAAATTTGTGGGCGCACCCGACTGGCGCACCTCAAAGCGAAACGATTCTGCTTCATTGATATTCCTGGCCGCTTCGGACAATAAGGTTTGTGTATCTGTGGGTGTATCTTCTTGGTCATTGTTCCCGTTACACGCCGCTAAACCAAACAGCAGCACTATCAGTACATATCCTATCAACCGATATGGCTTCATCTAGGCTTATCCTCGCACTTTAATATAGTTCATCTCACTATACTACCATTACGTGACCAAATCTGTGCAGTTTTAAGAGAAAAGCATTAAAAATAGGGGGGAAGGCAAACTGAAAAAGAGCCTTTAAGGCGGCTCTTTCTTTCAGCAGTGGAGGGCGGAGTTTTAGCGGCTGACGCTGGCCGAGGCGGTGTTGGGTGTACCTTCTAGACAGGTGGCCCCATTGCGACCAACTGTGATGCTATGACGGATGCCTTTGGGGATGTCAACGCGATCACCGGGGTTTAGTTTATGGCATTGACGTAGGTCAGGCAAAATAACCTCGACACTGCCTTCGACACAATAAAGTGTTTTATCGAAACCATGACTCCGTACACCAAAGCGATAATTGGCGTGTTGATGCCAACGGAAGGGTCGCATTCCCTCGTTTGTTAAATGTTGCTTCATTAACTCTAGGGTGGGGTGTTGGCCGCCACGCCAACGCAGAAGTTGAACTTGTTGAGATTTGTTCGGGCGCATAAAGTGCCTCTCGGTACATTACAATTACACATTATCTTGACGATTCAACAATCCGCTTAATTAAACTGTAGTTTAATTTATTGGTCAAGCGACGATGTTGTTTGTCAGATTATCGCAGATTTTTTTCGAGCATCCAACAAGGCTCGTGCATCTGCACAACTTGGCCCAAGTGGTTGGTATATTTCCAGCGTCCCTCGTCTTCACCATATACCCGATATCCCAACCGCTCATAGAGGATGCGGGCGCGCGGGTTGGTTTTGGCCGCAGAGATAAGTGCCCAGTCGAAACCCTTCTCCAGAAGCGTTTGCTCGGCATAATAAATAAGGCGTGTACCAATGCCGTATCCTTGCAAATGATCCATTACCCGTAGCGAGTATAGATAGCCACGAGGCAGACCATCATCGTCATAGCTGAGGTTAAGGTGCAGAAAAATCTGCCCCACTGGAAAATGATTGAGATCTGCCACTAGCATCAGGCGCTTCCCAGAACTTTGCTCTCGAAAAGTATGTTTATAGACGCGCCGAAAATGAATATATTGACCATACCACTCTAGTTTGGGCAAATCCTCAGCAACAAGCGGACGCAAAATCAGTGCAATATTGACGCTAAATTGCACAGATTCTTTGGCGATCATGCTATGGTCTCGATCAAGTGGCGTAAATATATGGTCTCTTCATCAGGAGTTGTAATATCGCCGTCTAGCCATGCCCGCCGCAATTGGCGGATAATGGCCCCCATGGTGGGGCCGGGCTGAACACCTTCTTCCTTCAGACGATGTCCATCAACTGTGGGCTGAATATTGCGCCACATCAAAATATATTGCTCGATCTGGCGGCGTTCAGCTTCTGTGGCGGCAACTGCCCATAAAATCACCCAAGCAAGAGGCGTTAAGGGATCGAGAAGATCGTATATTTGGCTGGGGCGCAGGTCTGGCAAAGCCCCTAGCTGCTGAAACGCGCTATGAATGCCTAAAAATACGATCTCTTGGGTACGTCCAATCATCAGCCGTTGTGCCCATGCGGAGGTTTGCTCTGCTGTGCCACGCACTGTCATAAGCGCCGCTTGGGCCATCACCCAATCAATATCGAGTGTAGTCCATAGCGGTTGTGTTTGGGCAAGGCGCAAGGCCGCATGGGCCTTGGCAAACCATTCATCTATTTGAATGGGTGGAAAAATGGCATTCAAAATACCCAAATTGGTTAACCGTTGTAAGCCGCGCAAGGGATCTTTTTCTGCTAGCAAGTGCCATAGCTCATTACGCAAACGTTCGCCCGTAACCCGATCAAAAAATGGTAGCGCGTTCTCTAGTAGGCTTAAGGTGCGGGTTTCAATCCGAAAGTCTAGGCGCTGCTCAAAGCGCACCGCTCGCATCATGCGGGTGGGGTCATCAATGAAGCTGTGGCTATGTAAGACGCGGATGATCTTGCTATTGAGATCGCGTTCGCCATTATAAAAGTCTATCAGCGATCCCATAGTTGGGGGCGATAGGCGCAGTGCCATGCTGTTAATGGTAAAATCGCGCCGATGTAAATCTTGCTTGATAGAGCTTTGGCGTACCGTGGGCAGTACACTGGGTTCTTTATAAAACTCGGCGCGGGCCGTGGCAAAGTCAATAAATTCGACTCCGCTACCATTGTCATCCACTTGTAGGTCTAATGCGGCAATCACATCGCGGTTGATGACCCATTTGGCTGTGCCAAACTGTTGATGGGTGTGCAAATGGCCACCCAACTTATTTTGCAACTGGCTAGCGAATCCAATGGCATCGCCTTCAACCATAATATCAATATCTAAATTAGGAATATTCAGCAGCAGATCGCGCACAAGGCCACCTACTAAATAAATTTCTACATCAGCAGCTTGGGCTTCGTTGGCAATGTGGGTCAACAATTGCCACAAGGCCAAGGGCAACATATTTTGCAAGCGCAACATGATCTGATGCTGTTGGTGTTGGCTGCGCGGCGGCATCCCCCATCGGCGGATGAGGTCGGTGCGTGTCACAATCCCAATCAAATGGCCAGCGTCGTCCAATACAGGCATTTGGCCCCAGCCGGTGTCCATCATTTTCTGGCGCAACACTTCTAATGAGTCAGTGGGGCGCACATAGATATCAATACCGTCGTCCATCATTTCGCGCACACGCTGATTGGTCATGTTATGGGTCATGGCACGGTCTACGGCCCGCCGCGTCAACAACCCAATCAC
>CAZLPC010000319.1:0-4278 GCA_964561305.1 uncultured Anaerolineae bacterium | reverse complement strand
CTGATGACTGCCCTAAAGCCAATGGGTCTCGCTAATACCGACTTGGCAAAATTGGCTTATCAGTTTGCATTAGGCGGCATAGACATCATCAAAGATGATCACGGCTTGGCCAATCAGCCGTTTAATCCCTTCAAAGAACGTGTTGTATTGTGTGCCGAAGCAGTCCAAAAAGCCAACCATGAAACTGGCCTAAACTGCCTCTATATGCCCAATATCACTGCACCTGCTCATCTTGTATGGGAACGAGCGCAATACGCCAAAAATGTCGGCGCAGGTGCATTGTTGATCTGTCCGGGCCTAACTGGCTTCGACACCATGCGAATGTTGGCCGATGAAGACGAGATCGCGCTCCCTATCGCTAGCCATCCAGCGTTTTATGGCGCAATGGTCACTAGCCCACACAATGGCATGGCCCATTATGTCACCTATGGGCAGTTGCAACGGTTGGCTGGGGCTGACAGCAGCATTTATCCTAATTTTGGTGGGCGCT
This sequence comes from uncultured Anaerolineae bacterium, assembly GCA_964561305.1. GTDB lineage: Bacteria > Chloroflexota > Anaerolineae > Aggregatilineales > J027 > J027. Next base: position 3,788 of record CAZLPC010000319.1, on the reverse strand, counting down.
TTGCATTCACTGAAGATGAGTGTCGCAATATCGCGGCGGGATGTAGCGATGTAATGGGACATTTACACCCAATTTTCGTTACGCCGGGTGGGGGCATGAACATGCAAAGTATCCCCCGTTTGCGCGAGGTCTATGGCACTGATGTTATTTATCTGATTGGTGGCGGTTTGCATCGGCACAGCAACAATTTGGTGGTAAATGCCAAACATTTTATGGCGTTGGTGCAGTAGCAAGCATCGCTTGAGACTGACGGCGCATGGACAAATAGCGCCACAGCCACAACACCACCACAATACGAACAGCATTGCTTAATAGCATCCCGCTAACAGTGCCCTGCAAGCCCGAAAAAGTCAGATAGAGGCTAACTGTAAACACCACAATGGTGCTGCTTAGATCAAGAAAAAAAGTATACAGTGTGCTATAGCCAATGCGAATAGCAAGCGCAATCGGTGAAGTAATGCCAATCATAATCGGAATGATCCCCAGCAAAGGCATCAAGTTGGCGTATTCACTAAAGCTACCCGCATAGAGCAACTGCAACAAAATATCATCAAATACCAATAAAAATAGATAATAAGCGCTAGATACAAACGCCATCATCGCCGTATACATAGCGGTGACATTTTGCAGACGCTTATAGCCCCCCGCAGCAAATTGTTCGGCAGCCCACGGAAAAAACACCATCCCTGTTGCCGTCAAAAACTGAATGGCTGGTAATGTCAAGTTTTGTAGCGCACGTAGTGCGCCGGTTTCTTCGATTGAAAGCACAATGCCAACAATCAGAAAATAGGCATAGTTAGACATCCAATTTAAGATTGCGGCTAGGGTCAGCCAGTTACCATAGCGCCAATTTTCTACTAAAATATCAGTGCTGCTCAATATCCCTAAGGTCGAATCAACAACGGGCTTACCCAGTAGCAATAAGCCCAACATGCCAACAAATAAAGTACCCACCGCCGGCCCCAAATAGGCACTAAAAGGTGTCAGCAACCCCACTGCGTGCAAGCCATATAAAATCACCACCTGCAAAATCGCATACATTGCCGTTAGCTTCATGAGGCTAGCAACTTGATTGCGCGTGTAATATAACCTTCGCACCAACCACATGATCATTAGTGCCCCTTGGCCAAGCGAGATACCCAAAAACGCCAGTTGCAGATCCGGTTGGGCATTCAGCACAAACAAGCCCGCCGTGATGATGAGCAAAACTACCGTAACGCCCCCTGCAAGCCGACAAAAAAGCCGAAATTGCAACCGACTATAGTAGACAAACTGTGAGCGATATTTCACAGACCCATAGATTGCAATTGGGTCAAAGATCAGCGCCTGATAAAAACCCGACATAAAAATCAACACTGCAAATGCAATGGTATAAGCCCCATAACTTGTTGCCGACAACCACCGAATGAGCAAAATATTGATCACAAATGTCGAACTCGAAAAAAAGGCTTGCTCAATAAGAGCCAAGCCTCCTTTTTGGGCGAGTTTTCTTAGCAGCCCACGTTGATTGTATAGTAGAGCCAGTGCCTGTTGAATATAGGTCATCGCTGCACAAATTCTATCGCGCTCAAAAAGGTATTAACCATGGCTGCGTTGTTCCAGTCAAGGACAATTTGGCGGGCAGCCTGCCCGAAACGCAGTCGTCTCTCATCGTCGTCTAATAATAATTGTAGATGTTGCCGCAAAGCCTCACTATCGCGCTCAGAAACAATATAGCCGTTGACTTCATGCTGCACCAACCCACCAGCTGCTGCCCCCACTGCATCGGTGGCAATAACAGGCACGCCTTGATTGAAGGCTTCGTTTATCACCAGCCCCCATGGTTCTTTAAATTGTGGTGTGGTGATGGATGGCAACACGAAAACATCGGCCAAGGCATAATAGGGGGCGAGGTCTTGTGGCGGAATATAGCCAATAAAACGCATCCGTTCGATAACACCCTGCTCAGTTGCCCGCATTTTTAAGGCATCTGCATAGCCCCCCGTACCAACTAATACCAATGTCGTATCGCTTTGCTCAAGTCTTATAAAAGCATCCAGCAAATAATCTAAACCTTTATCGGCAACCAACCGCCCCACATAAAGCACAACTTGATGATCAGCCGGAATCTGCCATTGTTCGCGCAACATCGCTAGCGTGTCGGGTGCAATCTCTCGTGAATAAAGTGTGTTTTCAGTGGCATGTTTAGAGGCAAAAATACGTTCTGGCTGCACACCTTCGCTAATCAAATATTGTTCGATATGGGTTCCATAGGTCACAATGGCATCAGCATGGCGATAGATGTATTTGAGAAATGGAAAAAATGCCCGTTGAAAAGGGGTTTGGATGCGATGCCAAACGCCAGTCCATAAGATGAATGGCTTGCCCCGCAAACGTGCCATCAAGTAGGTAAACGGGAAACTAAAACGGCCATTAATGCTTGAAATATAAACATCATAGCCCCACAACTTCGATAACATGCTGGGGGCAATGTACCAACGCCCAACCCGCAAAGAACGCAAATACTCGTGATCAAAATCACCAGATTGAACAGCCAACTCTGGCATCCAATACCACTCATCACCCTGCGAGAAAAAATAAAATTTCAAGTGTGGTAACTGTTGAGCGAGCAGTTCATAAGTTTTAACCCGATAATGTGGGCAATTGGTGGCAATATAAACTATTTTTGTCATGATTTAACTGCTAAATCTCATCCAATTTGGGTTATGCTGCTGCCGATATTTTTGTCTTAATAAACAGACGCGCCAGACAATATTTATGTCTTAAATGAGTCGTGCTTCGTTAATACGCTGTGCCGTGATTTTTTCGTGAAATATCACGACAGTATAACTACCTTGCTGGCGATTAAATTACAGCGATGAGCCTTAATTTCTGTCGCTGAAAATGGATGATAGTGTCCTTTTTCGTCAAATGTATAAATGAAGTATTGATAATGCGTCAAAAATCCTTGTATATCATCTATCGTGTATCCAAAGCGCTGATAAGCCTGCTGATTATACTCAAATATAATGATTGGGCTGGTGGTTGATGGCTGGCTTAATAAGTTTGCTGCACCCTTCAGCGCCCACAGTTCTGCCCCTTCAATATCCATTTTAATCAGATCAATTTGCGAAATACCCTGCACCAAGCAATAGTCATCTATTGTCGTTAACGAAACCTCATAAGTAGGAGATACATTACTATCGGTTTCAAGTGCCGCTTTGGTGCGTTCGGTCGGCACACGAAAAGCTGCTGTTCCACTTTGATCACTAAGGGCTTGAGCGCTAGCTATCACATTCTGAAAACCCCGTTGCTGTATATTTTTTTGGATCACATCCACCAATTCGGGTTGTGGTTCAAAGGCATAGACCTTGCCGCGTGGCCCCACTTTTTCAGCAGCAACAACCGTATACTCGCCAATATGGGCCCCCACATCAAAAACAACCATCCCGCTTTTCAAGTAGCGGGTGTATACCAGCATAGTTTCTGGCTCTGACACACCTTGATAATAAATTAAGGCAGTAGAGCCTGTTTTTGCCCCCAAAATCGGTGTGCCGTCAAAAAGCCTTGTCCTAAATAGTTGTTGGTTCAAGAACCAACGAATTTTCCACCAAATACGCTTCAAAACAGCCAATGGCGGGTTGCGGCGCACATCTGGACGGCGCAAGCTATCAATAATTGGTCTCATGCTCTATCGTTCCCAAAAGTTCTTGTGGCAACAAGATTATTGCGTCCTCAATCAGTCCCATCAACCATACCGACTATCCTCATCAGGCATAATGCCACGATTAGGCGATAATACCCGTAAT
>CAZLPC010000318.1:0-4283 GCA_964561305.1 uncultured Anaerolineae bacterium | reverse complement strand
ACACCTTGTGCGGCGAGGCGCTCATCGCGCAGATCGCGGCTATACCCATCAATGACCACGCGCACCGCCCCCGACGCAAACAGTGTAATCACTGAGCTATCGCGTGTCACTAATTCAATATTGGCGCTTAGACCTGCATCCAATTTCTCTTGAAAATCATCAGGAATAGAGACAACAATTAGCGCGTCGGCTTCATCGTCTACCAAAAAAGTATTCTCGTTGGTGGCAAAACGCTCTACCAGTTCAGGCGCTTCCTCTGGGTTTTCAACTGCCACGGCCACACCTTCTTCGGCAAGGCGCACTGCTTGTGAACCGATGAACAGGGCCGCACACAGCGCAATGCCCGGTAAAATAATGGGCGGCGCAAACAACCAAAATAATGAGCGACGGTCGCGCAACAGCTCGCGCAGTTCTTTTCGAAACACAATCCAAAAATCGCGACGAATATGATTGATCATTGTTTTCCCAATAGTGTTGTCTAGTGTCGTTTCTTCTTTTGTTCTTCGGCTTCGCGGCGGGCTTCGGCCAACAATGCTTCGGCCCCAATAATCTCAACAAAGGCTGATTCTAGGCTATCGGCTTTATACTTGGCAACCAATTCGGCAGGTGTACCGGATTCTAGAATTTGGCCCCGATGTACAATCGCTACCCGATCACACAGGCGCTCTACCTCATCCATAATATGGGTACTGAGGATGACACAGCGCCCCTCAGCCTTAAAGTTGGCGATGATACGCCGCACAGCCCGTGTGCTAACCACATCAAGCCCTTGCGTGGGTTCGTCGAAAATAATATTGGGCGGATTATGGATAAGGGCCATGCCCAACACCACCTTTCGCACCATCCCCCGCGAAAAGCCTTTGGCTAGACGGTCGGCAAATTCTGTCATCTCTAGCACATCTATCAAATAATCAATCTGATCTTCCAGCTTGGGGCCGCCAAGGCCGTGCAGCTTACCAATATAGCGCAAGTGTTCGCGGGTGGTGCTGTGGGCATAGAGACCCGCGCTTTCGACCAATATCCCTAGATGGCGGCGCACTGCATCCTTTTGGGTACGGATGTCGTAGCCATTGACAGTGGCCGTACCCGATGAGGGATTGACTACTGTAGAGAGCATTCGCATGGTGGTGGTTTTGCCCGCGCCGTTGGGTCCCAACAAGCCCAAAACCTCACCTTGATAGGCGGTGAAGGTTACGTCTTTGACGGCCTCAAATTTTCTAAATGTTTTAGCAAGATGATACGCTTCGATCATAGTGTTAGTGTGCCCGTCGGATGATAAACTCGACCAAATTGAGCAATTCGGCCTGATAGTCATTTTCAATTGGATAGTACCGCGCCAAATCGTCTACTACTTCATGATAGCGGTTTTCGATGTCGTGGGTAATAGCACGATTGACCTGTTGTTCTGATAGCAATTGACGGAGTGTGCTGGTTGTTTCTGCCGAGAGTGGGGCCGGTAGTGAATATAAGTCATTGATGATGTTGGTATGTTGCGGCTCTAAGTTTTCTAGGGCCCAAATAATAGGATAAGACTTCTTTTTGGCGGTTAGATCATCATCGGCAGATTTGCCAGTTTGGGCCGATTGTCCCCATATCCCCAAAATATCGTCTTGCATTTGGAAGATAACGCCCAAGTCTCGCCCAATCTGCACCAAAGCCAGCGCATCGTCTATCGTCCGTCCGGCAAACAATGCACCACCGCCTAATGCCGCCCCCAACAGCGGCCCTGTTTTTAAGCCTACCATCTGCACATATTCGGCGCTGCTGACATCGGCACGGGTCTCAAAACTAATGTCGAGCATCTGGCCATAGACCGTATCCACACACGCCTTACTGAGGATTTGTTGGGCATAGACTACTGCTTGCGGATTGGCATCGGGGGCATCGGCCAACAACTGAAAGCTAAGGCCATACGCACCATCGCCCACGTTTACGGCTTGGTTAACACCCCAAATTGTCCAAACAGCATCACGCCCACGTCTTTTTTCTGAGACATCCATCACATCATCATGAATCAGGGAGAAGTTGTGCAACATTTCGATACCCGCGGCCATCGGCCATGCCGCTTGAGGGTTGCCCCCACAGGCCCCACACGAAAGCAAGGTTAACAAGGGGCGCACTTGCTTACCGGGGTTAGTGCTTTGGGGCTGGCCGGCGGCATCATTCCAGCCCAAATGATAACCCAACATAGTCTGGAGCATTGTCCAATGCTGTAGATTATTGCGGACAGTTGTTTGAAAGCGGGCGTTAAAATCGGTGAGTAATTGGGTAGTCAACGATTGGTGAGAGGTATTCATGCACGTTATCCTAAACATCAGCCTGATAGAGGTAGGTATACATTAAAATTATAGTAGAAGGCGGGCGAGAATGGCTGAAATGTTAGGCGATGCTCATCAAAGACCACAACCCAAAAAACGACCACAACCCCAAGCCGTGATCTTCATTGGCATTCAAGGCGTTGGCAAGTCTACGTTTTATAAACAGTTGTTTGCTGATACCCATATTCGCCTCAATTTAGACATGCTGCGGACCCGCCACCGTGAGGCGATTTTGCTAGCGGCGTGTCTTGCGGCTAAACAGCCGTTTGTGAGCGACAATACCAATCCGACCAAAAGTGACCGCCAGCGCTATATTCTTCCCGCTAAATCAGCCCAATTTGCCATAATTGGGTACTATTTTCACACTGGGCCACAAGTTGCGCTTCAGTACAACGCCCAGCGCGAAGGCCGCGCCCGTGTGCCAGATCGAGCAATATGGGGAACGCTTAGGCGGCTAGAAACACCTGCCTTTGATGAGGGATTCGACGCACTTTATAATGTAAAAATAGACGAGCATGGCAGTTTTGTGGTGTCGGGGTGGCACTCTGATTTAGCTGATGATATATAGCCGCGCCCGCACCCGTTCCATCAAGAGTTCGTGTTGCAAATGCCAACCCCACTCTGGCCGAATTTGAGGGCGCTTGTGTGGCGTTAAAATAAGCAATGCTGGCGCATTCTGTTTAAGTTGAAAGAGGACCGTTGGCAACCAAGACACATCTATTAAGTGCAGCGCAAAACTACACACAATTAGGCTATAGTTTTGCCCAGCCAATGCGCCTTGTGCAATGTCCTCAAAGTAGTGTTGGGTGGCAACTTGGCCAGTGCGGGCCAAATAAGCGGCTGAGGTGTAGGGATCAATACCTTGCACATTAGCAAAGCCCATATCGCGCAAGATCAGCGTGATCTCGCCACTGCCACAGGCCAAATCTAAGACAGCACTGCAATCTAATGACCACTGTGGCACAATCCGCGCCATCAATTGGCGAATAACTGGCTCGTGGGGATTGCGATAATGATCACCATGTTGCTGATAATAGGTTTGAGAGCCGTGGGCTTCGTATTGCCCCCGAATTGAGGAAGACATGGTATTCGTTTCGATAACTGAGTTTGTCAGATGCTAAACGGTATACCATGTTTTTTGGCAAGAAACCATTGCCAGCTAAAAGGCCTCAGCCATAATATCGGTGTTCACATCTTGCAATAGCGCCGCTATAACATCTTGCGCCGAGTAGCTGTGCTGGCCGGGTTTCACGAATTTACCAATATTGATTAGATCATCACCAGAAGTAATGGAAGGCGGTTCAAGATAACCGTTTTTGCGACGTTGGGAAAAGCCTGCCGTTGCGCCGAGATTGTTGCATAGGCAGGTGCGCCCAACTGTATCTTCTTCGCGCCCACCCTTCTTAATATATTGATCTACTGGTTCGGCAGGGCAACGATAAATCACTTTGCCATCATCAGTCTTAACCAAATGGCGCAAGAAGCCATAATCGCAGATACGCTCGCGGGCTGCATAGGTTTCTGGGTCGGCAATTGTCCCTGCTAACAAAACGGTCTTAAACGGAAAGCCTGTGGGCGAGGCCTTTGCACTTGTCCGCACAATAAGCTCACCTGCCAATACCTTGTCTAATACTTTTTGCTTATAGACCGCATCCATGCCCGACTCATTGCAATAGGCGAAGGCTGTGCCCACTTGAATACCCGCCGCGCCTGCATCAAGTGCTTGTTGTAGCATAGTGGCATCGCCATAGCCACCTGCCAACCAAAACGGCAAGCCTAATTTTTTTATTTTTTCGAGGTCAACCACGTCTTTATCGGTATAAATGGGTTCGCTGTATTCGTTTATTTCATATTGACCACGGGGTGGGGCGTTGTGACCGCCAGCGATGGGTGTTTCAATTACAAAACCATCAATCCGACCGTTGGCCCGTTTGATCAATGCCTGTGCCAAAACCACCGATGAAA
>CAZLPC010000317.1:0-4289 GCA_964561305.1 uncultured Anaerolineae bacterium | reverse complement strand
AGCCCCAGTGTTGGTGATCTGTTGTTGTGGAATGCGGTGAATCTGCACTGCTTCGGTGGCCAATGCCGCGTTCCATACCAATACGCGGTCTGGAATATCGGCAAATGTGCCTTTGTTGGTCAAATTATCCCAACTGGCAACGGCCACCACTGTCGGAATATCAAGCTGTTTGGCAACTTTGATATAGTCCACTTCTTGGGAGTCGGCTTGCACATAAGGTGCTGCAATAACCACATCGGGCCGATGGGCCGCCACCCATTGCCTAACCGTTGCCTGAACGGGCAGCCGCCGTTCTAGGCGTTGCAGCCACGTTCGGGCGATGGGCTTGGCCAAAAGCCACATCCCCACCCGCGATCTACTAAAGCGACGAATACCCTTCGGAAGCGACCTTTGCCACCGCGCCATTAAAATGGGGGCTGGTGGTTGATAGGCAGGGCTAAGATAGATGGTATAGCCAGCCAAGTGCCGCAGCGTAAATTTTAGATAGCGCAACAAGGGGTTACGCGCTTTAACCTTTACATTATAGCCATAGCTAAAGCTCGGAAAATCGGCGGCACATTGCCGCACCGCCCGATCTGTAATGCTTTGGTTGTCTTTTTCAATGTTGCCAAACGACATATAAACTTGATGCCCCTGTTGGGCCAACTCGCGCACCACTGGATCAAATAGCCGAAAATAAACCATGTGACGCACCACAAACAAAAACTTCATCCACGACTCTCTATATCTGCTAAAGCCATTCAATCAAACCAACCGCTCATAGTGTGCTTCGGTAAGGCGGGCCAACACCGGCCACGCATAGCGGCTGTGGGCTTTGGCTTGGCCCGCCGCCCCCATCTGGTGGGCAAGGCTGGGGTTTTGCAACAATTGGCAGATGCTGTCGGCGATAGGGCCGGACGCTTGTTCCACTAAAAAGCCATCCACGCCATCGTTAATCACCTCTGCCACCGCCGCAATGGGGCAGCCAATCACGGGTTTGGCAAAGTGCCATGCCTCAATATAGACCGCGCCAAAACTCTCTTGCATAGAGGGCAAACACAATACATCACAGGCCGCCAGCGCGTCGGTTTTTTCTCCTATTGAGACCTTCCCCAAGCAAAAAATACGCGGATCAGCAAAGGCTTCAAAGTCTTTCTCAGACTGTTTGACGGGCGGCCCTGCAAACACAAAGCACGTTTCGGGCACTTTTTCCCAGACGGCTTTGGCTGCCTCTAGCAATTGCAAATAGCCTTTATAGCGATAGTGCTGGCCCAAAAACAAGACCATGGGGCCTTGAATGTTGTGCTTGGCCCTAAACGCGGCTGGATCGGCGGTCTTGGCCAACCGCGCCCCCGTCCCCGTCACAAAAATACGGTCGGCTTGCACCCCCAGCCCCACCAACACCTGCTTTTCGTGTTCGGTTAGGGCGTTGACCGCATCGGCTTCCCGATACAGCTTCAGATACTGACGATATTTCCAGCCCACCCAACGCGGATGATGAACAGGCGTAAGCACAAACGGAATATCGAAGCGCCGCGCCGCCGCCAAGGCCGCAAAGCTAAGGCCCTCACGCCCAATCCGCACGTTATGAATCAGATCGGCGTGTTGGGCAAAGGGCAACAAATGCGGCTCAATGATGCGGGCCACCTTGGGCAAGGCCACATCCATCGCAGGATAATAGAGCAATACCCACGGCCACAAGCGCAGTTTTTCTGGCATAGAAAAACCCAACCGATGCACCGCCACCCCGTCAATCTCATAATCAAGCGGGGCGGTCGGTGCGCTGATGGTTGTGCCGCGCAACCAGTCGGTGCGGTTGTCATCCCAAAACGTCACCGCTTGCACCCGATGGCGTTCGCTTAGTTGCACCGCCAACGAGTGTTGCAAATATTGGGCCCCACCAATAGAGGGCGGATAGGCGGTTTGCACATAAAGCAGTTGCATCAGTTTGCCTCTTTGCGCTACAATTTTTTTGACAAATGGCGCTAGGCGTTGCGCCGATCCACCCGCGCCAACACCCGTTCGGCCAGTGATGCGCCGTCTAAGCCATGATAGCGCAAGGCTTCGGCGGGCGTACCACAGGCCGCAAAACCCTCTACGGCGACCTTCTCATAAGAACGGCGGCCCAATCCATCGGCTTGCACCAGCGCATTAAGCAGCGCATCGCCCAAGCCCCCCACCGGGCTATGATCGTCCACTACAAAAATGTGTTGGTGACGCGCCACCACGCTTTTCAGCCAGTCGCGGTCAACGCGGTTTAGCCATGGCATATTCACAATTTGTAAGCCCACACCTTGCGCGGCCAATTGTTCGCTGGCCAGCAACGCCTCGTGCAGCATCACCGGCCCATAGGCAAACAATACCGCCGCGTCGCCGTCGCGCAGCGTAAGGCCCTGCCCAAACTGCAAGCGATAATCGGCGGGCAACTCAATGTGGCGCGGCGACGGGCCAATAATCAGCCGAATAACGCAGCTATGCGCGGCCTCGTTTATGCAATAATCTACCACCATGTGCGTTTCGGCGGCATTACAGGGTTGTAGCACCACATGATCGGGCAAGGCCCCAAACAATGAAATGTCGCGCAGGCTTTGGTGCGACTTGCCCGGCCCCGCCGGAATAAGGCCCGCATAATGACAAGCATAGATGATTTTGCGTTTTTCGGTGGCGGCATTATAAATTTGCTCGTTGGCCCGCGCTGCCAGAAAAGACGCAAAGCTGTTGACCACTGGCAAAAAGCCATGCCGCGCCATGCCCGCCGCCGTCGAAACCATGTCTTGCTCGGCAATGCCCATCTCGAAGAAGCGCTGTGGATAGGCCGCCTCGAAGCCCCGAATGCGACAATCGGCGGCCAAGTCGGCATCCAAAACCACCAGATCGCGGCGCTGGGCCCCTTGCTGGGTCAGGGCCTCGCCATAAGCCATCGCCACATATTCACTGGTGACACCACTGGCAACTTTTGGGTGCGGCGGAATGACCGCTAGCTGAAGCCCATCCAGCCCTGCTTCGCGCAGCCGATCTTCAATCCGCAGCAAAATTTCGCGGTGGGCCGCCAAATAGGCCTCGTCGTCGGGTGCGCCCGCGTGCCACGGATAGAGGCCGTTGCCATGCTGCATCGCAAACGGGTGTTCCATAAACGACACGCCACGCCCTTTAATGGTATCGGCAATCAATAGCTTGGGCTGGTGATGAATCGTCGCAAAGTCGGCAAAAACGCGATCTAAGGCGCGATAATCGTGGCCATCGCAACGGGCCACATGCCAGCCAAACGCGCTTAGTTTGGCTTCCAAATCGCCCAATGCCACAATATCAGCCACATATTTATCGGACTGCACTTTGTTGTTGTCTATAATCACCGTCAAATTGCCGACTTTGTGTTGGGCCGCGCTTTGCAGAGCCTCAAAATTTTGGCCTTCTTGCCATTCGCCATCGCCCGTCAGCACATACACTTGGCTGGCAAAGCCGTTTATCCGCTTGGCCAAGGCAATGCCCTTGCCCTTAGAAATGCCCATCCCCAACGAGCCAGAATTGGCCTCAATGCCCGGCACACCCACATCCGGATGGCCATCCAAGCCGCCAAAGCGCCGCAGCTTCAAAAAGCGTTCTTCGGGGATAATGCCCAACGCATATAACACCGCATATAAGCCGGGGACATCGTGGCCTTTTGATGAAAAATAAACATCACGATCCAGCGTCTCGATGCCGACCTGTCCCACGTTCATTACGTCAAAATAGAGCCATGTCACAATGTCCATGGCGCTTAGGCTAGACCCCAAGTGTCCCGACCCCGCTAGCTTCACCGCCGCCAACGTATTGGCGCGGGCCATATCGGCCAACAAAATTAGCTTTTCAAAGCGATCTAACGCCGCGCCGCGTACCCGATCAAATTCTGACTTGGCAATCAGATCAATATGCAGTTCTTGTTCTATAATATGAATATCTTCTGCTGGCATGTAGCCTTATCCGTCCTCGCTTGTTATATAAGGTGTTTGGGCAACCGTTGGCAGTGTGGCTAGACCACCCGCAAGCATGGCTTCGGCCTGCCACCAATCCCACTGAGTATTAATGTCAAAGCCTTCGGTTTCGTCGGTCAAAAATGGGGCCAGAATGTCGCCGGCAATGCTACCGCCCTCGATAACTACCCGCGACCACGCTATTTCTAGGCTGGCATTTTGGACGTAGACGGCGGGCAAGGCCTGATAGGGCGTGCTGTGCCACGGCACACCGGTCGGATTCAGCAACAAAGGGTGCATTCTGTCGCCCTGCACCACCCACATTTTGCCCGGATGCTGCTGGCATTTTTCGACCGCCCG
>CAZLPC010000316.1:0-4289 GCA_964561305.1 uncultured Anaerolineae bacterium | reverse complement strand
ATGGCTGTGTTGACCGAATCGGCACAAAGCACCGAACCCGAATTTATGACGCTGGTGGCTGCTGTGCAAGCCACTGGGCTTGCGCCCGTGCTGGATCAAGCTGGGCCCTATACAGTGTTTGCCCCCACCGACGAAGCCTTTAGCGCCACGCTCGAAAACCTAGACCTGACGCTTGAAGATCTATTGGCCGATCCTGCGCGTCTGACGGCGATGGTGCTCTATCATCTTGTGCCGGGCACTTATGCCTCGCCGTTGGTGCTAGATATAGGCAGCGGCCTACCGATTGCCACGGCCTATTGGGGCAGCACGCTTGAGATTACGGTAGAAGACGAGGGCGCGGTTATTCAAGTAGAGACCGCCACCATTGTGCAAACCGATATTTTGGCTAGCAACGGCGTGATTCATGTTATTGATCGGGTGCTGATTCCTGCCAGCAACGAAGGCACCTTAGCCGGCCCATTGCTAGAGGGCGAGCAAAACGTGGTCGAGTTGGCGACCGACTTGGCCCAAGCCGGTGATCCCCAATTTATTACGTTGGTAGATGCGCTGGTGGCAGCGGGCTTGGCCGATACACTTGGCGCGGGCGGGCCCTATACGGTGTTTGCCCCCACCGATGCCGCTTTTGCCGCCTTTTTAGAAGCAAACGACCTGAGTATTGAGGCACTGCTGGCCGATTTGCCGACCCTAACCAACTTGCTACTTTATCATGTTGTGCCGCACAACTATTTTGCGACTGATTTAGGGCAGTTGGATGGCGCGTTTATTGGCGCAACCTTGCCCGGCACAGCCTTGCAAGTGACCACACAGGGCGGCGTGCATGTGAATGGGGTGCGCGTGACCCAAAGCGACATCATCACCAACAACGGCGTGATCCATCAGATTGAAGGGGTGCTAACGGTCACCACCATCAATCAATGGGCCAACCCCACTGAGGATGCGGCCGAAGAGGAGTAGTTCTGGTCAGTCGGGATAATGCGTTAACAAAATAACGATAGTTAAGATCGGTGGCCCGCCTGCTCCTAAAACCTGCGGGCTACATTTCTAAACCCCCGTTGGGGCTGTACTGCCCGCGACTAGCCCCGTTATGTACATGACGGGGCTTTATCGTCGCACCGCCCAATCGCCCATTATTTCTGTTAACCCCACGCTCACAATTGTGCGCTAAACTAAACTTTGGCGGCTTGCGCCACTCTATCATCAAAATAAATATGCTATAACAGCATAAAGACGATAAAAAGCATGGACACAACCCTTCGACTGACCACTGTTAAATCCCCACTGGGCCACAACCGCGCCTTATTTGATGCCATGCCAGCAGCGGCCCTTGTTGATCCGACGGGGGTAGTGGTAGATGTAAACCATGCGTGGCTGGGTTTTGGCCGCGCCAACAACGGAACCAGCACCACCGTGGGCCTTAACTATTTGACCATTTGCGACACGGCCACGGGTACATGCGCCGATGGGGCGGATGTGGTGGCGGCGGGCTTGCGGGCGGTTTTGGCGGGCGAAAATGCCGAGTTTAACTATGAGTATCCTTGCCACAGCCCCACCCAACAACGCTGGTTCAACGTCCGCATTACGCCACTGGTGTTTGACGACCAATGCTATGCAGCCGTGATGCACCAAGACGTAACGCGCTGGAAACAAGCCGAACATGCCTTGCTAGAAAGCGAGACGCGCTATCGGCTGTTAACTGAAAATGTGCTAGACGTGATCTCGCGCCACGACGTGAACGGACGCTTTTTGTATGTATCGGGATCGTGCGAACGGGTGTTGGGCTATGTGCCCGCCGATCTGTTGGGCCACACCATCCAAGACTTCATTCATCCTGATGACGACCCCGCCGCATGGACATCCCCCACCGACAGCGCCGCGCCCATCACCTACCGAATGCGGCACACCACGGGCGCGTATATTTGGATGCAGACCACCATCCGCCCCATGCACGATCCCCACACTGGCGCGGTGTGCGAGTTGATTTGTGTATCGCGGGATATTACGCACCAAAAAACTGCCGAAAACAATCTGCGCGATGCCCATGACGAGCTAGAACGCCGCGTCGAAGAACGCACCGCCGAACTGAGCATTGCCAACGAGGAAGTGCGCCGCTTCGCCTATATTGTCAGCCACGACCTGCGGGCCCCGCTCATCAACATTCAAGGCTTCGTCAGCGAGCTACGCGCTTCCCTAACGACCCTAGACGCTATTTTAGTGGCGCTACATCCGCACCTAGACGATGAGCAACGCCAACAAGTGTTGACCGCGCTGCACCAAGACATCCCCGAAGCCTTCGACTTCATTCAATCGGCAGTGGGGCGCATGGATAACTTCATCAACGCCATTTTGAAGCTGTCGCGGATGGGGCGGCGCGAGTTGTTTATCGAAGAAATAGACCTTGAAGACCTGATCGAATCGGTGCTGAAGTCGTTGGCCCACCAAATTGTCGAGCGCAACGCCACCATTTATTTGGGCGCAATGCCCACTGTGCGGGCCGACCGCACCGCCCTAGAGCAAGTGTTGGGCAACATCCTCAACAATGCGGTGCTATACCTAGACCCCGCCCGCCCCGGCGAAATTGAGGTGTGTATTGAACAAAACGAGCGCGAGACACGCTTCATCATCAGCGATAATGGCATTGGTATTGCCGAAGAAAACCAACACAAGGTGTTTGAACCGTTTCGGCGGGCCGGGCGCAGCACGGCCCCCGGCGAGGGCATGGGGCTGGCCTATGTGCAAACGCTGATTCGGCGGCATGGCGGCCGCATCTGGTTTGAAAGTACCTATGGACAAGGCACACAGTTTAACTTTACTATTAAGAACAATCTGACCGAGGGGGGGCCTGATGACCTACTCTAAGCCCGTAACCATTTTGCTAATTGAGGATGATGCCGGCCACGCCCGCTTAATCGAGAAAAACCTGCGCCGCGCCCGCCTTAATAACGAGATCGTCACCAAAAACGATGGCCAACAAGCCATAGACTATTTGTTTGCGCTGGCCAACGAAGGCGCGGCGGCGTTGCCGCTCTTGGTGTTGCTCGATCTAAACTTGCCCCTAATGGATGGTTATCAGGTGCTAGAGTGCATTAAGCAAGACCCCCGCACGCGCCATATTCCTGTTATTATCCTCACCACTACCGATGACACCACCGAGATCAATCGGTGTTATGAACTGGGCTGTAGTGTTTACATTACCAAGCCCGTAGATTATGAGCAGTTTAGCGAAGCCATTCGTAAACTGGGCTTATTTTTATCGGTTGTTTCTATACCAGAATAGGCTACCGTTTGATGATACCCTTGCGGCGCATTTTGTATATGGAAGACGACACCGGCACAGCCCGTTTGTTGCAAAAACGGTTGCAGCGCATGGGCTATCATGTAGATTTGGCCCACAATGGCGAGCAAGGGCTGGCCATGTATGACGCGGGCTTGTATGATGCGCTGGCCATAGACCAAAGTATGCCCATTATGGACGGCCTAGACGTGATTCGGATTTTGGCCGACCGCGGCCCCTTGCCGCCGATTGTGATGGTGACGGGGGCCGGCAACGAAAGCGTGGCCGTAGAAGCCATGAAGTTGGGGGCCAGCGACTATATTGTGAAAGACATCGAAAGCGGCTTTATTGCCCTGATTCCAGCGGTGATTGAGCAAGCCATTAGTAGCAAACAATTGGAAGCCGAAAAACGCCGTGCCGACACCGACCGCCAACGCCTGATCGAGGAGCTAGATGCTTTTGCTAGCACCGTGGCCCACGACCTCAAAAACCCCATCACCACTATCATGAACTATACCTCGTTTTTACAGACCGCCCGCATCTCTGAAGAGGAACGCGGCGACTGTATCCGCATTATCGAGCGCACCGCCCAACAAATGCAAAATATCATCGAGGAACTATTGTTGTTGTCACAGGTGCGCCGCATTGAAGACGTGGATTTGCAGCCGCTAGAGATGGGCCAAATTGTGCTTTCGGCCAGCGAGCGCCTGTTGCTGATGATCAAGTCCTATCGGGCCAAGCTGGTTTTTCCGGACGATTGGCCCGTGGCCTATGGTTATGGGCCATGGATTGAAGAAGTCTGGACGAATTATATCAGCAATGCCCTTAAGTATGGCGGCGATCCGCCCAGTGTCGAGGTTGGCGGCACAGTAGATGCAGACGGCATGGCGTGTTTTTGGGTGCGCGATAACGGCGCGGGCCTAACTGTCGAAGAACAAGCGCGGTTGTTTATGCCTTTTACACGCCTAAACCAAGTGCGCGTGCAAGGGCATGGTTTGGGGCTTTCGATTGTGCAGCG
>CAZLPC010000315.1:0-4296 GCA_964561305.1 uncultured Anaerolineae bacterium | reverse complement strand
ATGATACGCCCGCCGGCCATCCACGTTTTCGCAAGGCAACCGCCGAAAGCTATTGGCAGTTAGGGGCAGGCTGGGGACCTGAGAATATTTTGGCCGGGCAAGGCGGGCGCGATATTTTGATGAAAGCCTATAGTGCTATGGTGTATTTGGGCACCGGGCGTATTGGCGATGTATTGCTGACATCGGCTGTGCCGTGGATTAGCTACAATTGGGGCCCCTATGTCGGTGGGTTGAATGTGTTACGTGCGCCCGGCGATCCAAATGAGGCTTGGAAATATACGCCCGAAGGCATCAAAGCTTCTGTAGATTTGGCCGCCAAACTAGGGCGGCAAGTGGGGGGCATCATCATCACCTCACCCGATAACCCCACTGGGCGCGTAATGCCGCTTGATGAGCAGATTGCCATTGCCAAAACCGCGCTAGATTTGGGTGTGAAGTTTGTGTTGTTCGACTGGATTTATCATTGGGTTACAGAAGGCGAACCCCATGACATTAATATTGTATTAAACGCTTTTACGCCCGAAGAACGCAATCGGCTGATGATTTTGGATGGACTTACCAAATCACTGGGCGGCTCTAATGTCCGCAATTGCCATCTTGTTGCTTCAACAGATGTGGTTAAGTTCATTACTAGCCACGCTTCACATGGCGTGATTCCCAGTTTTTATAGCCAAGCAGTAGCGATAGCAGCGTATGAAATGGGCTATGGCGAGGCTTGTCGCCCGATTGTAGAGCCAACCAACGCCAGTCGCCGTGTCTTGGGGGATTTCTTGGCCGCGCATGATTATGAATTTGTAAACGGCGATGGCTATTATGCTTTTATCAATGTCGAACGGTGGATCAAGGCCAAAGGTTTTGAACACAGCGAGGCGCTAGGCGCATTGCTAGCCGAAGAATTTGGCGTGGCGGTTGTGCCGGGCATTTTCTTCTCGCCAGCCGCCCAGTATTGGATTCGGTTCTCGTATGCGTTGCCCCCAGAACGAACTGCGGCGGCCATTCAACGCCTGCATGAAGCCTTCCAAAGTATTGAAAAATAATAGTTGATATGCCGGGTTGTGTATCCTATTCGGTGTAAATGACGAGAAACATGGGTGAGCACGCAGGCATCGCCCCTAAAATGGCTTGTACATGCGGTTTGTGTCGGGGCGACCCGATGTGGTCGCCCAAAATGGATTGGAGTTTTTTATTTCCACCAAAATGGATATGTTACCGATATGCTGATTGATTTGTTTTTGCGGTCAATCGGTTCTAAACTAACTATACTTGTTTGCTAATAAACTGATGAAGAAGTCCGGAGAGCCGAACCGATGTCAAAAATATGGCCGTTGCCCAAAGTTACATTTACTGCCCTAAATCAAGTCGAAGAAAAGCGTCCGGTGGCGCTAATTACCAACGATGGAGCATGGAGCCAAGTGGGGCATCTGCTTGATCTGCCAGTGGTGGTGCAAGCCGAGCCTGTTGATACATCGGCAGACTTAATGGACTATTTGGCCCATAATCTACCCTCGCAAGCCGAAGTCATTTATGCGGTGGGCAATGGCACACCCGTTATTGCCGCCAAACTGGTGGCCCATGCTAACCAAAAGCCCTTGGTGCTGGTTCCGTTGGCACTGGAAAGTGATACATTATTCGAATCATTTGCCGAGACTTTGAACGACGGCTTGGTGAAGCGCGTTGAAACTGGCGCAGCCAGCGAAGTGATCCTAGATTGGGATGTGATTCGGGCGGCCCCAGCCCACGAGCGTGCTGCGGCCATTGCCGATATTTTGGCTATTGTGACGGCCCTATTGGACTGGCGCTATGCAGCCAAACACAACCGCACCAACGATGCACAAAAATTTTCGGCGTGGGGCGCAGGGGTTGCAGCAGGCTTGGCTTCGCAAGCCATTAAAAGTGCCAAAGACATCGGCGAAGGCTCAGTTGAAGGCTTACGAACATTGCTCGATTTACTGATGGTATCGGTGCAACTGGCGCATCAATTGGGTCACGACCGTCACGAAGAAGGCACAGAACACTATTTCGCCATGTCGCTTGAAAATCAAGGCTCGACCGTCACTCATGCCGAAGCGGTAGGGCCCGGTATCTTATTAAGTTATGCGTTGCACGGTCAAGATCCTACGCCCTTACGAGATGCCCTGCTCAATGCTGGTATTCGGCTCGATCAAATTCGCACCGCCGATGCTCAATTGGCTATTAACGACTTGCCCAATTTTTGTGCCGTAAATGACTTGCCGTTTGGAATTGGGCATGAGATTGATCCGCTTTCTGATAAAATTAAAACTGCACTGGTGCGGGCTGGCCTAGCGTCTAGCAATGACACAGGCGACTGGTCGCCTTCAACGGCTCAAGCGCCAGATGACACCGCCGAAAGTGCCTCGACCAAGCCCAGCACCAACCCGATAAGCTAGCGCCGACCGCGCACAGCATTTAGCGTATCTATCAACATCCCATAGGCGGTGGTGGTGGGGCTGCTTGGGCCTTCCATCACCATAAGATTTGGCAATACGTCTGTATCAATGCTGACCGCTGCGGTCGTGCTGCTGACGTGGGCCAATGGATCGTTCATATTTAAATAGGTGGGCTTTACACTCAGTTTTACTCCATTGTTGCTGGTTTCTGCGGTGCAAATAAGCTTAATCCGTTGCCCGTTGGCGATGGCTTGTTGGGCTTCCTCTACTGTCACTTGGGTAATGCCTGTTCGATCCACATCTGAGGGGCGCAAGTCTAGTCCCATAAAAATATTGGCCAAGATATTGATTTTTACTGCCGAATCCCATCCTTCAACATCATTGGTGGGATCCGTTTCGGCCAAGCCCGCATCTTGCATCTCTTTCAGGGCTGTTGCAAAGTCTACCCCTTCTTCAAGGCGCGTCAGGATTGAATTGGTGGTGCTATTGAGAATGCCACGAATGCGCGACACTTTTAGCCCCAACAAGGCCTCACGCCGTAACACATGGACGGGTGCGCCATCCATGACAGTACTTTCGTAGAAAAAACTGAGATTTTTGCTATCAGCAAGGGCTTTTAATTCACGATAAGCAAAAGCAACCGGGCCTTTGTTGGCAGTGATAAGGTGTTTGCCATTTTGCAACACAGCACGGCAATAATCGGTGGCGGGTTGGCCGTCTTGCGGATTAAGCCATGTTGCTTCTAAGATGGCGCTGGCCGGCACTTGTTGAATGAAGTCAAAAGCATTGGTCAGTGGTTCGCCCACATGCAGGCCTGCCAACGATTGTTTGGCGTTGACAAGGGTTAGGGCGGCATTCAGATCAAGCCCGTCGGGATTAATGGCCATGCCCTTGCTATTGGTGGCAATGCCAACAACCTTTAAACGAATACCTGTATCGGCAGCAATGTCGTCTTGTTTGCGCTGTAATAGCGTGGCAAAGGCTTTTAGCACATTGCCAAAGCCCAATAATGCGATGTTATATTCTGTCACAGTAAAAACTCCTGTTCTGCTGGCAAAAGAGCAAAATAAAAAGGCGTGTCATAAACAATCATAACCACGCCTTCGTGTTCTGTAGCGGACGGTTTTATTGACCGCTAAAAAGGTGAATATAGTTCAATTTCGACAGTTCGCGCACTTGTTGCTCGGCACGATAACTGCTGCGGACTAATGGGCCAGATTCGACCCACTTAAAGCCAATCGAAAGCCCATAAGCCTTGATTTCGTCAAATTCTTCAGGGGTGTAATAGCGATCAATGGGTAAGTGCATCTTGCTGGGTTGCAGATATTGACCCACTGTCAAAATATCTACACCCACTGCCGCCAAATCATCCATCACGGCCAACACTTCTTCAATGGTTTCGCCCAAGCCAACCATAATACCACTCTTGGTCAACACCAATTGATCCATAGCTTTGGCATTTTGGAGCGTGGTCAGGGCCCATTCATATTTATCTTGGGGCTGTACACGCTTAAACAAGCGCGGCACAGTTTCCACATTATGATTGAGAATTTCGGGTTGGGCATCCATCACAATCTTCAGGCTATCTGCGTTGCCCTTAAAATCAGGAATCAGTACCTCAATGCTGCACCCGCTATGAATTTTACGGATACGGCGAATCACCATCGCAAACAAGGGTGCGCCCCCATCGGCGCGTTCGTCACGGTTCACACTGGTAATGACCACATGCCGCAAATTCATCTGCTTCACGGCTTGGGCCACGCGCAACGGCTCCATGAAGTCCATCGGCTGTGGCATTCCGGTTTTAATGTCGCAAAATCCGCACGAGCGGGTGCAGGTGTCGCCACCCATCAAAAAGGTAGCTGTGCCGTTGCCCCAACATTCACCC
>CAZLPC010000314.1:0-4304 GCA_964561305.1 uncultured Anaerolineae bacterium | reverse complement strand
GTGTATGATCAGTCTACCAACGCTCTATTTGGCCCTGCGCTGAATAGAGCATTTTGTCATCTACAATTATTCCATCTAAAACTAAAAACCGCTTGCAGCCTTTGCTATAATGAATGCTGTGCTTAAATGGCTTTCATTGGGTCTATGGATGTCATCATTTTGTTATCTTAATGCCTTAAGATATGGCTAAGGATGTCCAACAG
This sequence comes from uncultured Anaerolineae bacterium, assembly GCA_964561305.1. Lineage (GTDB taxonomy): Bacteria > Chloroflexota > Anaerolineae > Aggregatilineales > J027 > J027. The sequence continues at coordinate 4,101 of CAZLPC010000314.1, read as the reverse complement.
ATAATAAATCACTGTTATAGCAGCATTTAAGCTACCATCCGTTAGGAGGAACTGAACATGACATTAACCGACCAACTGAACCGCCCTTTGCGTGATTTTCGGATTTCGGTGACAGATCGCTGCAATTTTCGGTGCAACTATTGTATGCCCGCCGAAATTTTTGGCGAAAAATATCAGTTTATGAAGCGCGATCAGCTGTTAACCTTTGAAGAAATTGCCCATATCACACGACTGGTTGTGCAATCGGGGGCGGTGAAATTGCGTTTGACTGGCGGCGAACCCTTAGTGCGCCAAGAAGTCGAAAGATTAGTGGCCAGCCTTGCCCAAATAGAAGGCGTAGATGATTTGGCTATGACCACTAATGGCGTGCTGATGCCCCAAAAGGCGGCTTTGCTGCGCGATGCTGGCTTAAAGCGGGTTACAGTCAGCCTCGATAGCATAGACAATGACGTTTTCAGGGGGATGAATGGTGGCAAGGCCGATGTTGAGGATGTGCTGGCTGGCATTCGTGCGGCTGAAAAAGCAGGGCTTACGCCCATCAAAATCAATGCTGTTGTACGGCGCGGCGTAAACGATCATACCATTGTTGATTTGGCGCGGTTTTGCAAAGACAACGGCTATGTTTTACGCTTCATAGAATATATGGATGTGGGTACACGCAACGGTTGGCGCATGGATGATGTGGTGGCTGCTGATGAGATTGCAGCGCATATAGATGCTGTCCTACCGTTAGTAGCTGTGCCGCGTAGCTATGCCAGCGAAACCTCCTTGCGGTATCAATATCGAGATGGTGGCGGCGAAATCGGCATCATCGCCTCTGTCACGAAGCCATTTTGCGGGGCTTGTAGTCGCTTGCGGATGTCGCCCGAGGGGCTGCTGTATACGTGTTTGTTTGCCACCAGCGGCACAGATTTAAAGACCCCGCTCAGAAACGGTGCTACCGACGCAGAATTATCGGCTATCATAACTAGAATGTGGGGCCGCCGCACCGACCGCTACTCTGAATTGCGGACCGAAGGCACAGACAATAGCGACCGAATCGAGATGTATTATATTGGGGGATAAGCTAGCGCCTTAATTTGATTGAGAATGACCTCGGCGCGTTCGGGGGCATCCCCGACGTAAGCTGTTGCGTCTAGTAGCTCATAAATGTCGTCGGTTGATAGCAGGGCCTTTAGGGTGGTATCGGTGGCCAAATTTTCGGCTAGTGGGTTATTGATGCCATTTCGCAGAGCTTCCCATGCCGCCAAACTGTGCTGCCGAATCAATTCATGTAAGTCTTGACGGTTGCCGCCGCGTCGCACAGCTTCCATCAGCAGGCGTTCGGTTGCCGCAAATACGCCATAAATGGCAAGGTTACGCCGCACAGCCTGTTCGTCAATTCGCAAGCCATCTAGCAACTTAAAGAGCTTCAGCAAAATCTCGTCGGTGGCCAAAAACGCATCGGGTAAAACACTGCGCCGATTGCCCGAATCATCCAGTGTACGCTCTAGCAGGCTGTTGGCGGCATTATCCCACAGCACACGCGGCAAGGCCGCTACATAGCGGGCAAGGCTATCAATATTTTCGGCGTTAATGGGGTTGCGTTTAAAGGGCATGGCCGAAGACCCGATTTGGCGGCTGCCAAATGGTTCGCCCCATTCACCAATAGGGGGCGACTGTAATAAGCGCACATCAAAAGCCAATTTGTGGGCAGTCATCGCAATCCCGGCCAGCGCATTTAGCACCCGCCAATCTTGCGAGCGCGGATAAGTTTGGGAAGCCACTTCATAGGCCGCCAAGCCCAGTTGATCCATGAATAGCGTTTCAAGTTGGCGCGGCGAAATTTCTGTATTGTTCAACAGTTGGCCATAGCTAGCGGATGTGCCGACTGCACCTTTCAGCCCTTTGCCTTTGATACTTTGGCTCACTTGTACCAGATCATGAAAATCAGTGAGCAAATCTTGGGCATAAAACGCCAGCCGATAGCCGATGGTGGTGGGTTCGGCGGGTTGAAGATGGGTGAAGGCCATGCAAACCGTGTCGCGGTGTTGCTCGATCTTTTCCGCCAAAACGACCAACACTGCCAGCAAACGCCCGATCAAATATTCGCACGATTCGCGCAACCGCAATGCGTCGGCGTTGTCTTCAATGTCCATGCTGGTTGCGCCTAAATGGATGATGCCGCCACCAACCGGACACTGCTCGGCATAGGTATGCACCTCAGCCATCAAGTCGTGATGCAGTTCGGCCTCTAGCCCGTGGGCGCGGGCAATGTTAATGTCGTCTTGATGTGCCTCTAAATCGGCGACTTGCTCTAGCGTGACCAAGCCAGCTTGATATTGAGCCTTGGCCAGTGCTACCCATAGCTGCCGCCATAAGCGCCGTTTGTTGACATCTGACCAGATCTCGCGCATTTGCTGTGAACCATAGCGCCATGTAAAAGGGCTAAGATAGGTGGTGTGATCAAATGCCATTTGATTAGCTCGTTATAATCTGAAAGATGATTTCAAAGATACTTTCCATGGCGACATCTTGAATTTCTGCCTCAACATCATCTGCAATAATACGCACTTCAAAAACAGTCGCCCCATTTTGTAAATAAGCCAATTGCCCACCCGAAAAATTAGCTTGAATATAGCGATTACGCCCTGCACGCACAGTATCAAAGCGCACGCCTTGTACCTCCCAATTGAGCTGGCTACGTTCTAGCTCTACGGTCGCCGCCGATTGATTGGCATAGACAATAATCGTAATATAGGCGGTCATGTCATCGGTGGCATCATCACCAGTATATTGAAGGGTGATATAGCCATAGTTGGACTGCACCTCTAGGCTTAGTTCGGTGCGATTATCTTCTAATTCCCATACAACCATGCGTTCGCTATCTTCTTCTATGGCAATTTCAGACGGAAAGCGCTCCGCGATTTTGGCGGCATCGGCTTTTGGTCCGCCTCCACAAGCTACCAGCACTGCCATACCCACTAGCAAAATCATCAGCACTGATTTTGGCATGGTTAATGCTCCCCCAAATAGGCGCGGCGCACCGATTCATCGGCCAAGAGTGTTTTGCCAGCGTCGGCCATAACCACTTTGCCCGTTTGCAATACATAGCCCCGATGCGCGATTTTAAGGGCCATTTGGGCGTTTTGTTCTACCAATAAAATGGTGGTTTTTTGTTCGCTATTTAATTGTGAAATAATGCGGAAGATGTCGCGCACCAAAAGCGGGGCCAGCCCCATCGAAGGCTCATCTAGCAGCAAAATCTTGGGTCGGCTCATTAAGGCACGCCCAATAGCCAACATTTGTTGTTCGCCGCCCGATAGTGTGCCGCCTACTTGTCGTTCGCGTTCTTTTAGGCGTGGAAAAAGTACATAGATTAGTTCTAAGTCGCTATTAAAATTGCGGGCATCGGTGCGAGCATAAGCACCCAGCTCTAAATTTTCGCGCACGGTTAAGCGCCCAAAAATTTTACGGCCTTCAGGGCTTTGCACTACGCCTTTTTCGACAATTTGGTGAGGGCGCATAAAGGTGATGTCTTCTTCGCTCAAAATCACTTGCCCGGCGGCGGCGGGTGTAATGCCGCAAATGGTATTAAGGGTGGTGGTTTTGCCGGCCCCATTACTGCCAATAAGCGTTACAATTTCGCCCTCGTTGACCGAAAGCGAAACCCCTTTAAGCGCATGGATTTTGCCATAATAGGTGTGGATGTCGTTTACTTGTAATAAGGTCATTTATGCTTCTTCTTCCAACGTTGTACCCAAATAAGCCTCGATCACACGCGGATCGGATTGAACGTGGCTGGGTGTGCCATAAGCAATCACCTTACCATAGTCCAACACGGTCACTTGTTCCGATACATTCATAACCAAGTTCATGTCGTGTTCAATCAGCAAAATAGTTAAATGAAATTCATCGCGTACACGCCGAATAAAGTTAATCATTTCAGTAGTTTCTTGGGTGTTCATGCCAGCAGTGGGTTCATCCAATAGCAGCAAACGTGGCGAACTGGCGAGAGCGCGGGCGATTTCTAGGCGGCGCTGCATTCCATAGGACAAATTGGTGGCCAAGACATCGCCATTACAGGCCAAACCAACATACTCTAATAGATGATAGGCGTTG
>CAZLPC010000313.1:0-4308 GCA_964561305.1 uncultured Anaerolineae bacterium | reverse complement strand
TAGCGATATTTGGCCAGCTTGTCATCAATGGTTGATCCCGTCACTGCATCTGAAATTTTGATATAGGTTACGGCGTGTTGCACACCTGCCACAAAACAGGCTTCGTGAGCAGCCCGCGCCACAGCCAAACATTCATCGAGTGTACCTTCTAGCACTGTTTCCATCGGCGTTACCATATATTTGATGCCGCTTTCGGCGATGACTGCAATGGCTGCATCTACTACCGGAATCGGATCACCCGTTAAGGGCAATACTTGAACACTTAGCGTAACAGTACGTGGACTAGGGATCATCAAATTTCTCCTTTGTTAAAGCATTAGGCTTGGCCAATGGTATGAATAACTAGCAATTTGCCGTTTTCAAGAATAATTGAGGGGTGATGGTCGGCGATGACATTGCTGATGCCGCGTGCAGGGCCCTTATAAAGGGTTTCTTGATGAAGCGGATAGGACAGTCCGTGTGTGGTAATGCCCACAGCTGGGCCACCAAATGGGACCAATGAGATAGTGTCGCCCACTTCACCCATTAAAGGATGTTCGCCCGCCTCCAACAGCCATATACTTTGCTTGCCTGACACAATTTTAGTGTCTATAGCGGCCAACTGGGGCAAAGCCAGCAAATCTATGTTGGCAAGGGTTTGATCTAAACGATCTCCGATAGCCGCCAATATGCGTATCCAGTTGGCCTTGCGCTGCACCGCCTCTAGCAATGCCAATTCAAGATCAGTTTCGTCTTTGTCAGACGGATACTCCTGCACCGCTATGCCACATGATTGATAATATGTCAGCGTTGTGGGCAGCACCGAATCTAAATCGCCCACAATTAAAGACGGTGTGATGTTAAGGCGTTGGGTATGATTTGCACCGCCGTCTACTGCAATAATGGTGATAGATGGATCGGTAGCTTGTTGGTGCAGAAGCGCGTCTACGGCGGGGCCGGGCGCAAAGCTCCCGTTTGCGATAAGAATATATTTCATTTAAAAAACCACTCCTATGATGGGGAGTGGTTTGGTTGTTGCAGACCACATGGCGCACTCCCTCCGCCGGTATTATCCGGTTCAGGTTAAGGGTCGGTGTCGCGCATTGAAGACACCCTCTCAGCCTGATTGCTCAAGCTCCCCTGTGTAAATATTGTCGTGTTAAAAGTAATTTATCATAAAAGCATCAATTTTGTCAATGAAAGTTCAATTTATCTGAGTAGATGCTCATGCCGTCTCAATTAAAAAACACCCAATCACATGGTTGGGTGTTTTTTTATCTAGCTATCCAGCATTAGGTGGCTGGAGTTGGTTCTTCGGCTTGAGGGGCGGTTTCTTCAGGGGCATCGGCATTGGTCTTTGAGGAGAAACTCAACGACTCTTTGCCATTTTCCTCAGCAGCAAGGTCAATAAAAACGACCGTGCCCGACGGGAAATTGCCCGCCAAAATACCATCGGACAATTTATCTTCGATCAGATTGGTGACAACGCGACGTAGCGGGCGTGCCCCATATTCTGGATCGTAGCCTTCGCGGCCAAGATAGGCGCGGGCAGAATCGCTCACTTCAAGGCCCAACTCATGCTCTTTCATCAATTTACGTACATCGTCAAGGCGTAGCTCAACAATTTCATTGATTTCAGCTTTGGTTAGGGCGCGGAAGACAATTGTTCCATCTAAACGGTTAAGAAATTCTGGGCGGAAGTTACGGCGCAGTTCTTCAATAACACGTTTACGCATAGCGTTATATTCTTCTTCTTGAGTTTGGGCCTCGTCTTGCTTAAACTCAAAGCCCAAGCCAGTGCCGCGCTTAATGGTGTCGGCCCCCACATTGCTGGTCATGACGATCATGGCGTTACGGAAGTCTACTTGACGACCGCGTGCATCGGACAAGTGGCCTTCTTCCATAATCTGAAGCAGCATGTTTAAGGCTTCGGGGTGGGCTTTTTCTACCTCGTCAAACACCACAATGCTATAGGGGCGGCGGCGGATAGCTTCGGTTAGTTGCCCAGCATCTTCATAACCCACATAGCCGGGAGGCGCACCCGTTAGACGAGCCACGGTATGACGCTCCATAAATTCGCTCATGTCCAGTTGGATCAGGGCATCTTCGCTACCGAACAAGAACTCGGCCAAAGCCTTTGCCAGTTCGGTTTTGCCAACACCCGTAGGGCCCAAGAACAAGAATGAGCCAATGGGGCGGCGTGGATCTTTTAGACCAGCCCGCGAACGGCGCACAGCTTTGCTGATAGCCACAATTGCTTCATCTTGGCCAATAATGCGGCGGTGTAATTCTTCTTCCATCCGCAAAAGGCGTTGCGATTCTTCTTCAGCAATTGTCGTTACCGGAATACCCGTCAACATACCCAACACTTCGGCGATGTCTTCGGCAACCAAACGTGGTTTTTGGGTTTCTGGGTTCCAACTGGCCTTAAAGCTATTCAGACGCTCATCAATTTCATCTAAGCGCATTTTTAAGGCAGTGTTGCGCTCGGAATAATCATCGGTTTCGGCAAAGCCTTCATCGTCGCGTAGTGCCTCTAGTTCATCTAGCTCATCTACGATATTGAAACGCTCTGATTCAATTTGACGATAGCGCGTGCTGTCGGGGCTTTTGTACATCCGCACACGGCTAGAAGCCTCATCAATCAGGTCAATGGCTTTGTCGGGCAAGAAGCGGTCGGGCAAATACCGGGCCGAGAGGTTTGCAGCCGAATCAATGGCTTCATCAGTGATCTCAAGATCATGATGTTCTTCATAAGCAGCCTTGATACCGTGCAAAATTTCTATAGTTTGCTCGATGGTTGGTTCTTCGACCAGCACTTTTTGGAAGCGGCGCTCTAGAGCGGCATCATTTTCAATATTTTTACGATACTCGTCTAGTGTAGTAGCACCGATACATTGCAGTTCGCCACGGGCAAGGGCTGGCTTTAAGATATTGGCGGCATCTACGCTGCTGCCCGCCGATCCGGCCCCAACCAGCATATGAACTTCATCTATAAACAAAATGCTGTCAGATTGTTTGAGTTCTTCGACCACACGCTTCAGGCGTTCTTCAAATTGTCCACGATACATTGTACCAGCGACCAGACTACCTACATCCAATTGCAACACCCGTTTATTAAGTAACGGGGCGGGTGCATCGCGGTCAACAATACGTTGGGCCAAGCCTTCAATAATGGCGGTTTTGCCTACGCCGGGTTCACCAATAAGCGCAGGGTTGTTTTTGGTGCGGCGGCTCAGAATTTGGATCACACGCTCTATTTCCATTTCGCGCCCGATCACGGGGTCTAGCCGACGTTCTTCTGCCAATTGGGTTAGGTCTGTGGCTAATTGGTCAATTAGCGGGGTCGAGCTTTTCTTTTCGGCACGCGGTGCACGCGATGTTGAGCTGCTACGGCTGGCCGATGATGAAGATGGTGTTGTGCTGCTAGACGACGGTTCGCCGGGGCGACGGGTTTCGTTGTTTGGCCGACGGTTACGGTCGGGGTCTTCTTGCAAAATGCGCCGTGTTTGCCGACGAATATCTTCTGGATTAATGCTGAGGCGTTTTAACACCTCGATGGCAACGCCATCGGTTTGGCGTACTAAGCCCAGCAACAAGTGTTCTGTCCCAATATAATGATGGCCAAGTCGCCGTGCTTCATCTACCGCCAGCTCTAGCACTTTTTTGGTGCTGGGCGATAAATCCATCTGGGTTGGGCCGCTAGTGCGTTTAGAGCTTGTCATACGCTCGACCAACTCTTCAACCCGACGTTGCTCTAGCCCCAACTCACTTAATACTCGGCCGGCAACGCCACCTTCTTCGCGCATAAGGCCCAATAAAAGGTGCTCGGTTCCGATGTAGCTATGCTGCATCCGCTCGGCTTCTTCTTGTGCCAAACTTAGCACACGACGTGCCCGTTGGGTAAAGCGCTCCATCTTGTTACCACCTTGGCCTTGACTTCGCTGTTCTGGCATTGTTTTGTCCTTCCAAAACACCGACCTAATAGAAGCATCCACGCCTATTTGATGGAGGAGACATTAGGTACGCTTGCTTACGTTAAAGTTGCTTTATATGTAAAGTACATGACCGACCAGTACCATCATATAACAACTACTATTCGATTCTCGTTAGAACGCCATTATTCTTCATTAATGGTGAGTGAGCATCGTATCTAGTTTATGAATTATAAATGAGGTTGATGAACATGGGCAAGTTACACCACACTTCGTTCATCAAAACCCCATACCATAATTCTACATTTGACATACTCCCCCTGCCTTTAGGCAGGGGATTCTTGCCATCAACAACGGTCGCGGATGAAGCCCGTCTTACACCATCTCCGACAGG
>CAZLPC010000312.1:0-4310 GCA_964561305.1 uncultured Anaerolineae bacterium | reverse complement strand
ATCTGCAAACCAATTTTGGTAATGCGGTGGGTGTGCCCTATTGGACAATTTACTTTGTCTTGGTAGTGGCCTTCACCTATTTTTACACCGATATCACGATTCAAAATCAAAACTTGGCCGAAAACCTGCAAAAGAACGGTGGTTTTATCCCCGGCATTCGCCCCGGTCGCAATACCCAAGAATATATTCAAGGTGTTGTACGGCGTATTACGCTGATTGGTGCGATTTTCTTGGGGACGGTTGCTATTTTGCCCGGCTTTGTACAGATTGTGAATGAATTGTTCTTAGAGTCTAGTGCGGCGGCCTCTACCTTTACTAACAATGCGGCCATGGTAATTGGGCCATCGGGTTTGATCATTGTGGTGGGTGTGGTGATCGATACCATGCGTCAACTCGAAGCACAATTGATGATGCGAAACTACGACGGCTTTATGCGTCGCTAGCACGGCTATCGTGTCGAACACCTCGCTGTTTCTATTGCGGGGTGTTCGCCTATGTAACCAGAGAGGGAACTTATGGGAACCTACATTGTCCTTATTGGTGTACAGGGTGCTGGCAAGGGCACTCAGGCTGCTATTCTGCAAGAAAAACTTGGCTTGTTGCATCTTTCAACGGGCGATTTGTTTCGGGCGATGAAAACCGAAGACACCCCGTTGGCACGCAAGGTTCAAGAATTGATGGCACAAGGCGAGTTGATCTCAGATGAGATCACCAATCAAATGGTCGAAGAACGCCTTGCCAAGCCCGATACTGGACGTGGTGCTATCCTAGATGGCTATCCGCGCAACAGTGGCCAAGCCCAGTTTTTGGACAATCTGTTGGCCAAGCAAGGGGATCGTGTGGTGGTTGTGCCTGTATTGCATTTAGAGCGTGAAGTGGCTATTAAGCGCACCGAAGGCCGGCGGTATTCTCAAGATAAAAAGCGGGTTTACAACATCTACTTTAATCCGCCCCAAAATGCAGAATTGGATGATGTAGACGGCCAGCCGCTGATTCAGCGCGAAGACGACACCCGCGAAGCAGTAGAGCGACGGATTGACTTGTATTATCAAAACACGCAACCTCTAATTGACTATTACAAATCGCGTGGCATTGTTGCCGAAATAAATGCCGATCAGTCAATTGATAAAGTTACTGTAGATTTACTTGCGGCAGTGACTCGTGGATTGATGCAAGGGTAAGACGATGCCGATTGTTTTGAAGCGTCCCGAAGAATTGCTGTTGCTGCGCGAGGCAGGCCGCATTGTGGCGCGTTGCCACGAGGCGATGCGGGCAGCGATTCGACCGGGTGTTAGCACATGGGAACTGGATCAAATTGCGGCGCGGGTATTAGAAAAACACGGCGCACGGGCAGCCTTTTTGGGCTATCCACCCAAAGGCCCCCATCCATTTCCAGCAACCATCACGGCCTCAATCAATAATGAGATTATTCATGGCATTCCTAGCAAAGATCGCATTCTAGAAGAAGGCGATATCATCAGCATTGACGTAGGCTCTATCTATAAAGGCTTTGTGGGTGATGCTGCGTTTTCGGTGGGGGTGGGCAACATTAGCCCCGAAGCACAACGGCTGTTGGATGTCACTGAGCAATCGTTGTATCAAGGCATAAAGGCCGCCCAGACGGGCAACACCATCGCCGATATTGCACTGGCGATTCAACGCTATGTCGAGAAAAACGGCTATAGTGTTGTGCGCGAGTATTCGGGACATGGGGTGGGGCGCAGCCTGCACGAAGATCCGTCGGTGCCAAACTGGTGGCCCACAGGGCGCAAGGTGCGGCCTGTACCGCTAAAGCCGGGCATGACACTGGCCATCGAGCCAATGGTTAATGCTGGCAAACAATATATCAAGGTATTGGATGATCATTGGACAGTTGTCACAGCCGATGGTTCATTAAGTGCTCATCATGAGCATAGCGTGGCCATCACTGATGGTGAAGCCCTGATCTTGACCTTGCCCTAAAGAAATACATCTGGTAATTAAGTGGTGTTTCTGGTATCTTGAAACATTGCTGCGAAAGCAAAGTTTAGGAGAATTGATCGGGTATGGCTCGTATTCAAGGGATAGACTTGCCGCGCAACAAGCGTATTGTTGTAGGCTTGACATATATCTATGGGATAGGCCGTACACGTAGCGAAGCGATTTTAGACAAAACAAGTATCAATCCGTCTACGCGTGTGTACGACTTATCTGAAGAACAAGTATTGGCACTGCGCGAAGCTTGCGGCGAATATACATTAGAAGCCGACTTGCGGCGCGAAGTAAACCTAAATATCAAACGTCTTATCGAAATCGGCTCTTATCGTGGTTTGCGCCATCGGCGTAACCTACCGGCGCGTGGCCAACGCACCCGTACCAATGCTCGCACCCGTCGTGGTGTGCGCAAGACAGTGCCGGGTCGTGGTCGTCGGCGTGGAGCCAAGAAGAAGTAATTTGTTCATTGAATGCGGGGTGGCAATGGGTGCGGCCAACTGAGTGGTATGTGCCTATCCACCTCAAATAAGTGCTTAAGGAGCAATAAGTAATATGGGAAGACGGCGTGGAGCAGCCAAGAAAGTCCGTAAAAATGTGCCTTACGGTCAAGCGCACATTCATGCAACTTTCAATAACACCATTGTTTCGATGACCGATCAACAAGGTAACGTAATTAGCTGGGCTAGCGCAGGTACAAGCGGTTTTAAGGGTAGCCGTAAAAGCACGCCCTATGCCGCCCGTCTGGCTGCACAAACGGCTTCTGAAGCCGCTAAAGAACACGGTATGCAAGAAGTAGACGTATATGTGAAGGGCCCCGGTCCCGGCCGCGAGCAAGCTATTCGCTCGATTCAAGGCAGTGGCCTTAAAGTGCGCTCGATTGCAGACGTTACTCCAATTCCTCATAACGGCGTGCGCCCACCCAAAAAGCGCCGCGTTTAGGGTATTTTTTCGGACAATTTAGTTCCGATAAGGAGATAGTCGGTGAAATTTAACATGATATTGCCCAAAATCGAGAGCAATGCCATCACGCAAAATTATGGCAACTTTACTATTGGGCCGCTCGAACGGGGTTTTGGTACAACCATCGGCAATGCGATGCGGCGCGTGTTGTTGTCCTCTTTAGAGGGTGCAGCAATTACAACCTTGCGCGTGATGGGTGTGGCCCACGAGTTTTCGGCCATTCCGTTCGTTAAAGAAGACATGACGCAACTGATTTTGCAAGTGAAGAAGTTGCGCCTGAAGATGGCAGATGTTGACACCACACCCCTGCGGATGAACCTTAATGTGACATCTGAGGGCGTGGTGACGGCGGCTGACATTGATGCCCCTGCCGAAATTGAAATTGTGAACCCAGACTTGTACTTGTTCACGGTGGATTCTAGCGGGGCCAATGTCGAAATGGAATTTAACGTAGAAAAAGGGCGCGGTTACTCGCCTGCTGAAGAACGTGGGCGCTTGCCTATTGGCATGTTGCCAATTGATGCAATCTTTAGCCCTGTTACTCGTGTGAACTATCGGGTCGAACAAGCACGGGTCGAGCAAAAGACCGACTATGACCGCTTACAGCTAGAAATTTGGACGGATGGCACTATTTCGCCAGAAGATGCCCTCGTAGAGGCTGCATCTATTTTGGTAACACATTTGGCCTCTTTTGCCAATTTGAATGTGCCTGCCCACCAACCTGTCGTAGAACTGTCGCAGGGGATTAGCGCCGTAGATACAGGGGTCATTCATCCTGATTACTACGATATTCCAATTGAACAACTTGATCTCAGTGTGCGAGTGTTTAACTCACTTAAGCGCACCGGGATTACCAATGTCGGCGAAGTGCTAGAAATGCTAGATCGTGGCCCTGATGCGATGCTAGCTATCCGCAACTTTGGCGAGAAATCGCTAGAAGAACTCGTCGGCTTATTACGCGAAAAAGGCTATTTGCCTTCTGACGAAGAAGATTCTAAGAGATAGAGGACTGAGGGAATGCGACACAAAGTAGCAGGCAAAAAACTCGGTCGTGATTATGATCATCGCAAATGGTTGCGCCGCAACTTGATGATCTCGCTGATCGAACACGAACGCATTGAAACCACCGAAGCGAAGGTCGAGGCCATTCGCGGCGAAATGGAAAAAATGATCACCAAGGCCAAGCGGGCCATCGCACACGAAGACCCCAATCGTCAAGAACATGTGCGCCGTATTTTACGCGCCCGTTTGGGAAACAACGATGTGGCGACCAACAAAATTTTTGATGAGCTAGCACCGCGTTTTGCCGAGCGCGCCGGTGGGTATACCCGTCGGTACAAATTGGGCCCGCGCAAGGGTGACAATGCGCCTATGGT
>CAZLPC010000311.1:0-4324 GCA_964561305.1 uncultured Anaerolineae bacterium | reverse complement strand
TGAGGGCTTCACCTTGCTGGGGCTGGTTGGCATACATATCAACACGGATTGACACAATGGTATTGGAATGTTTTGGCAGTTTATTGGTGCTGAATATGATATTGGCGCTGTGGGTGCTGGTGGATAGCACGCGCCGCCAAGCTAATTTTTTGTGGGTATTGGGTACGGCCACGCTGGGGCCCATCATCTTACCTGTCTATCGGGCCCGCCGCCCATTGATGGGGGCAGAAGTGCGCGAGGGCGGGCCCGACTGGATTGTGGCCCGCCATTTTGCGTGGGTCTGGACGCTGGTGATGGCAGTGGTCATTTTTTGGGTGGTCCTCAGCATCAGCAACGAGGTGGGCATTGGTGACACCTATGGCGACGACGACATCGCTGCCGCTAATCTCAGCCGCTATTTGGCGCTGGCGTTTTTGGGCGTGTGTTGGATTGTGCCGATGGGCGCGGCGTTGGTGTTTAGCATCGTCAGCTATGCCGATGGCGTGCTAGAAAAAGGCCCTGCTGCTGAATGACGCGGTTTGAAAGCATAAGCGCGGGGCGATCACAGAATGGCATCGCCCCGCATGGCTTGTTGCTATGAGCACAGGGCGGCTATTGGCTCCAGTCGGTGGGTTGGCGATCCCAACGATGCGCCCGCAGTTGCGCGAGGATGTCGGCGGGCAAGGTGTGGCCGTCGCTGGCGGCGATGTTGTCTTCTACATGGCGGCTGCGGCGCATTCCGGGGATAACGGTGCTAACGGTGGGGTGCTGCAAAATGAAGCGCAGTGCAAATTGGGCCATGCTCATGCCAGCAGGTATAAGGGGGCGCAAGGCTTCGGCACGGTCTACGGCAGTGTGCAGGTTTTCGGGCACAAAATAGCTGGCCCGCCAATCATCGGGGGCGAAAACGGTGTCTTTGGTCAGGTTGCCCGTTAGTGTGCCTTCATCAAACGGAACCCGCGCAATAATCGCCACGCCAAGTGTTTCGGCAAGCGGGAACAACTCATCTTCGGGGGCTTGATCAAAAATGTTGTAGATAACCTGCACCGCATCAATAAGTCCCGTGTTTAACGCTGCCAAAACGTTGTTGGGCTGCCAACGGTTGACGCTAATGCCCACGCCTTCAATGAGGCCCTCAGCTTTTAGATCGCTAATAGTGCGTTGCCAGCGTTCGTCGTTGGCCCAGCCGTCTTCCCACACATGAAACTGCTGAAGGTGAATGCGTTCTAGTCCTAAGTTTTGCAGGCTACGCTCGGTATATTTGCGGATGTGGTCGGGCGGATAACAGTCGTCGAGCGTAAATTCGTGGCGGCTGGGCCACGTAAAATTTTTGGGCGGGATTTTGGTTGCCACATATAAAGGCTGGTCGGGGTGGGCTTTCCATAAGTCTTGATAGAGGCGTTCGCTATGGCCTTTGCCATAAATCCATGCGGTGTCAAAGAAATTGCAGCCCAATTCTATCGAGCGATGCAAGGCGGCAAGGGCTTCGTCATCGCTGCTGCCTTTCCAGTCACCGCCCATGCCCCACATGCCATAGCCGACTTCACTGATGTGCCAACCCAAGCGCCCAAATGTACGATATTGCATGGTTGTTGCTCCTTGTATGCTGCGTTTTATGAAGTGGGCCCCATTGTACCAAGCCGTGCCCCATCTGGCACTGGGCCCCATCTGCGCCAAATCACATGTGTGCTAGGTCAAATGAATAATTGGTTAAAAGCCAGAATTTTCATAACTTTTAATTTGTTTTGAACGTTCAATATGTTATAATGCTTCTAAAGCAGTGAAGCAAACGTAATAGTCTCCTTCGCAACACTGCATACCACAACCATAACCTCTCGCATGGTTTTGTGGTGATGGGTACAGTTTCGTAGTAATGGTATGGTAAGCGATGTATTGGTATGCGACCGTTTCCTGTATAAGGGGACGGTCGGTTTCCTTTTTGGGGCCAGACTGTGTTAGAGATGATCCCTGCTAGCGATGTCGCCAGCGGCCCACAACCACCAAAAGCCCACCCCCCAGCACCGCCGCCAACACGCCGCCCCAACTAGCCGTTTTGTGGGGCAACACATACCACGTCGCGAAGTCCTTTTGGGCAGCATCAGCTGCGATCAATTGCAGCGTTTGGCCATCGGCACTGGCCCGATAATAATCGAGTCCACCTTGCTGGTTGACCACCCGCAGCAACACCCAATCGCCAGAAGGCGCAACGGTCAATTCGGGCTGTACGGGCAAATCAATATAACGTTGTCCGATGAAATCGCCACGCGGCAAGGCCCGCGCCGCCAACCAATACCGATGATCGCGGTAGCAGGCTGTATAATGGGTGCGGCCATCGGGGGCCCAAGCCTGCACAATCACATCATAGCAGGCGGGCGCGGGCAGGGTTTCGGCGGCAGACCCATCGGGGCGCACCCGCATCACCTCGAACGGTAAACCGTAGCGCAACGATAGCCCGTCGTCTACTGCTGATACTTCTACGATCACCCAACCCGCCACGCTGCTGCTATACCACACTGCCCCCGACGTTGACAACAACGGATAGGTGGTGTCGTTTTGCACAGCCAACACTGTCGGCGCATTGATACCATCTGACGGCGGCATATACAACAATACATCATCCACCACTTGCAAGCGGATGCTAAACGAAGTGGCAGTTTGGCCGATAACTTTGCGGTGGCTAGCATCCAGCCGCGTCATAAAAATGGTGCCGTCTTGGCCGTCCCCATAGCCGACAAAATAAGCCCAGCCCGCGGCCACTGTTTCTAAATAGGCCACCGGTATATTAGTGCTGAGATCGTATGCTCTGCCAGTCGAGGTATCGAGGGCGGCCACGCCCAAGCCGCGCTCGGTAATATGCTGAAACACCACCCAATTTCCCCACCAAAGGGGTCGTTGGCCTTGCAACGACACCTTCAAATCGCTAAGCCGCTGCGCCTGCTGGCCGCCAATATCGGCCTGATATAGGTAAAAGGTCTGAAAAGCCGCATCTGCAATGGCCACCAACGCCTGTGCGGGATCGGGCATTAGGCTATAGAAACTTTCTTCTAGGCCCACGCCACCCCAGCGCACCGCCGGACGGCCCGCCAAATCAATGGCGCGGGCATGTGTGCCGCTTGGATCGCGCACATTAAACAGCAGATAGCGCTCGTCATGGGTGATAGTAAAGCGGTTGAAGCGGGTCCAGTCGCGGCGTGGCTCAATCAGGTCTTGCGGGGCGGCACTGCCGTCGGCAATCACCATTCGTAGCGTGACGGTGTCGTCGTGATCAAGGTAGGCAATATAAATAAGATAGGGTTCGGGCTGGGCAGGGCGCTCCCAGCGCAGTGCGGCTTGTAGCACCCCACTACAAACCAGCCCCAACACGCCCAGCCACCGTAAACATTGCATCGCCAAAACGGGCCTTTCTTTTTAAATATGGTATGCCAAGTGTGGCAGCAAAAGCAACCACCTCTCATTTTGGTGGGCGTTTTTGGGGCGAAGGCCTATCTATCTGGCGGCTTAGGGCGCGGGTGGAAACAGCCGCTCATAGCGCGACATAATCGGATCAGCAGCCAGCAGGCTATCGGTGGCCTTACGCCATGCCTCAAAATGATCGGTCGAGAAATGATCGTCTATTGCGTCTTGCTCTTCCCACATTTCAATCAGCAAGAAACGGGTGGGTGTATCGTGATCGCGCAATAGTTCAAAGCGCAAATTGCCCGGCTCCTGCACCGTATGGCCGCCGTTTTCTAGCGTTGCCCCCACAAATGCCTCTACACTGTCGGGCTGCACCTCAAACCACACTTGCATAATAATCATTGGTTGCTCCTTTGCTGTTGCACATTACCAAGCCAAGCCCCTAGTGTAATCGAAGCCGCACCATTCACCAACTGCGAGCACTTTTGAAACGTCCATTTTTGGGACATTGTGGCTGGGAGATCGCCCTGCCGATTGTGGCCCACCGACAACCCATTCTCCGTATATCACATTTTGTAGCCCCAAGTTTTTGCCCCCAATAGGGGGCGAGCGCCACGCCATCAATGAGCGCCATCAATGGCGTGGCTATAACCCCAAAACTTGGCTAGGGCGTAAATTCGACGACGGACAACGCTTGGCAGCCCGTGCTAGCAATCACTGCATCTTCGCGCACCCAGCCCAAATCATCTATTAGGCGATACCACGTAAAGCCATCGGCCCCTTCGATTTGCCCGTCAGCCTCGGTAGGCGTGTTGAGGCCGCCGGCGGGTGCAAAGGTTGTGCCCGGCCCAGAACGAATGCGCGAGGCCGAGCCAGCCGGCGACTGCACCGTGCAATTGGTGATTGCGGGCGTGCTGGTGGGTGTGTGTGTAGCCGTGTTGGTGGGGCG
>CAZLPC010000310.1:0-4326 GCA_964561305.1 uncultured Anaerolineae bacterium | reverse complement strand
ATCAGTTCATAAGCACCAACCGGGTCTTTATGCCAACGCCGCAGCGCCGACTCTGACATGGTGCGGCATGTAAACAATGTTTGTGTTACTGAGTCGTGAAGGTCGCGGGCAAGGCGCTGGCGTTCTTGTAGCGCGGCCAACTGGCGCGATTGATCATAAAGACGTGCATTTTGGATAGCAATGGCCGCCAACCGCGCAAATGCCAATAGTCGTTGTGTATGGGCATCAGTGAAGAAGTTTACCTGCTTGCTAAACAAATCCAGAAATCCAATTACTTTGTCTTGTAATTGAATCGGTACGCCGATATATGCCCGTGCAGTGTTGTCGAAAGTAATCTCATGAGCGTGAATATCTTGCTGTAAATCATCAACAATAACTGTCTGGTTGGCTTTATGCCTGCGCTCAATATAAGGAATGTCATCCAAGCGCAAGCGCCTTTCAGCGACAAGCTCTTGGGTTTGCCGTGTTAAATCATCGCTACGAAATTGAGCGATCTGAAAATGATCATCTTCGATAACCATGATCGAGGCCGAGTCATGGGGTACAACCTGATCGAGATTTTTTAAGATGCGGCCCAACACTTCGCTACGATTAAGGCTGCTGGTGAGAATGGTGCTGATGTCGTGCAGCACTTCAACAAATTCGCGTTGTTCGCGTTCGGCTATTTCAAGGTGTTTGCGTTTAGTAATGTCAGTATATTGCTCAATACGCCCCCCAGCATACAAACCGTCGCGGATGGGCTGGCTCCAATGTTCTAGCCAGCGTTTGTCTCGATTATCATCATCCATCACTTGGCACTCAAAGCGGTCGGTAAAGTCTTCCTCTGTGTATGCTTTTAAGAGCCGTGCTGCATAATCAACCGGATCAGCAAAAATACACTTCAGGTCTTCATCAATTAACAACCGTTTATCGCGGCCTAAAATATACTCGCGTTGAAGGCCAAAGTAGATTTCGGTGGCAGCATTGCACCACACCACCCTAAAATTGCGATCTAAGATCAACACAGCAACCATTGATGTGTCGAAAACATCGTCAATTAACGAGCGATACTCGTTTTCGCTGCGACGCAAGGCCTTTTTGGTATGATGGCGCTCGATAGCATAGCGGATAGAGCGAATCAGCAAGCGCCCATCTACATCATCTTTGGGTAGATAGTCTTGGGCCCCCATTTGCACCGCTTCGATACCTAGTGCCTCATCGTTATTACCCGTTAATACCACCAAAGCTGCCGACAGTTGTTCGGCGCTCATTCTTAAAAGTGTATCCAGACCATGACTATCGGGCAGCGATAAGTCTAGTAAGATAACATCATAGATATTTTGGCTATTGTATACCAAAGCATCGGCAAGGGTTTTTACCCATTCAATAACAATATGCTCTGGGCTACTAGAACTAGCCAGCATTTCACGAATAATACGTGCATCGCCGGGGTTGTCTTCAACCAATAAAACACAAATTTCATTTGGCATAACTAGCCCCTATTCTGATGGCAACTTTACAATTTGGAACCAAAATCCCTCAATCGTTTTGACGATATCAATAAACCGATTGAGATCAACAGGCTTTGTGATATAGCAATTAGCATGAAGATCATAGCTGGTAAAGATGTCTTTTTCATCATCAGAAGTTGTTAAAACCACCACTGGAATGCGCTTTAATTCAGCATCTTCTTTAACTTCGGCCAAAACTTCGCGCCCATCTTTACGGGGCAAATTCAGGTCTAGCAAGATCAAATCGGGGCGCGGCGCATCAGTATAGGTTCCTTCGCGCCGCAAAAATGCCAACGCATCCACGCCATCTTGTACCACGCTTAGATTATTTTTTAGCTTACTGTCGCGCAAGGCTTCTTGTGTCAGTCGAATGTCGCCAAGGTTATCTTCAACCAACAAGATTTCTATCGCCATCATGAGAACTCCATCTTTTTATCTGTTGCTTGGGTACTGTAAAGTAGAATGTTGTGCCGTGTTTTGGCACAGATTCAAACCAGATTCTGCCGCCATGTTTGTCTACAATTTTTCGGCAAATAGCAAGGCCTATCCCTGTGCCGGGGTATTGATCGCGGGTGTGTAAACGCTGAAAAATCTCAAAAATACGGTCTTGATAGTGTGGCTCAATGCCAATGCCGTTGTCTTGCACAGAAAAACGCCACTCGTTTGCTGTTTGCAAAACGCTGATATGAACGCGGGGTGGTGCTTCGGCATGAAACTTTAGTGCATTGCCAATTAGGTTTTGCACCAACTGAATCATCTGCCCTTCATTGGCATTTAGGGTTGGCAAGTTATCGTGCGTGATAATTGCTTGTGTATCTTCAACCTGAATTTGCAAATGTTGTAAGGCCCGCTCTAAAACAACTTCCATCTCTACTGTTTTCATCTCGGCAGTGTTACGCTGTACCCGCGAGTAAGTGAGCAAGTCGCTGATTAGTGTTTTCATGCGGCTGGCCCCATCTATAGCAAAAGCCATAAATTCTTTGCCATCCTCATCCAGTTTATCAGTATAGCGATTTTCAATTAATTGAAGATAGCTTGTCACCATTCGTAACGGCTCTTGTAGATCGTGCGACGCAATATAGGCGAACTGTTCTAGCTCGGCATTAGAGCGCCGCAGCTCTTCCATATAAACCTGAAGCGCTTCCTCGGTTTGCTTGCGCTCACTAATGTCCATAATGACCCCAAACTGTTGGGTCGTTTCGCCAGTGGTGGCAAAACTAAAAAATGACTCGCAATACACGATGCGCCCATCAGCAGTTTGACAACGAAACTGGGCCGAGCCAGAGCGGTTGTTTTCATAGGCAGCCTGTGCCGCCAGCAAGGCCGCCGCCCAATCTTCCGGATCTACAATTTGCGCCCATAAATTAACATTTGAATACCATTGGTCGCGTTCATAGCCCAGCATCTGTTCGGCATATTCACTGATATAGTTGAGTTCTTGGTGGCCAGTTGCAATATCATATTTCACATCATAGATAATACCGGGCACGTTTTTAATGATCGCGTCGAGTTGTTGGCGCTGCACCTCGATCATTGAGGTTAGCTGCCGAATGCGTAAATCGCGCATTTTACGCTCTGTCACATTAAGCACCACCCCACATGTGCCAACCCGTCGTCCCCATGCATCGGCAATAACTGCATTATAGGACTCGGCATATAAAATACGTCCATCTTTGGCAACACAACGGAATCCAACTGGCATAGAATTGCCCTGCTCATAGCTGATATTAGATTGGGCTACTGCTTTTTCCCAATCGTCTGGGTGTACCACTTCTTGCCAAAAATTAGGGTGATCTTTCCATTCTTCTAAAGAATACCCCAGCATTTTTTCGGCATAGTTGCTAATAAATACCATGTTTTGCCTCCCAGAATCAGTATCGCCGCTTCCTTCATACACAATACCGGGAATGGTATTTAAAATGGTGGTTAGCTTGCGTTTTTCTTGCTCTAATTGACGCATTAGCCGATTGCGTTCTGTCATATCTATGCCCGATGGAACCAAATACTCCACCTCGCCTTTGGCATTAAAAATGGGCGCAATCATAAAATCAATAGTAATGTACTGCTCAGGGCCTAGCCGAACATCTATATCATAGCGCACGGTTTGTCCTTGCGCTGCTGTTACAATTGACTCGCGTAGTTTTTGTTTGCTTGCTTCAGAAAAAGACCACCAATAGGTGTCTTCAAACGTTTTGCCGATGACATCTTTTACATCTAGTTGAGCGGCTTCTAGTGCCGACCGATTGGCCTCAATTAGTGTGCCGTCGGGGGTCATCAGTCCTACAAATGGTCCTAGGTTATCTAATACTTTTTTGAGCCGTGCTTGGCTTTGCTCACGCAGGCGTTCAAGTTGTTTGCGCCCGCTAATATCGCGTTCAACGGTTGCAAAGCCCAAAATTTGGCCATTGGCATCACGAATTGGCGAAATTGTCAACGATATATCAATCTCGTGCCCGCTTTTATGAACCCGGCGCGTCTCATATTGCTCTATGGATTCACCAGCTTTCATGCGATCAATCAACTGAAGATCTTGCTCTAAAATATCTTGCGGAAAAATAAGTGCGATGCTTTGACCAATGGCTTCGGCAGCCGCATAACCATATAATTTTTCGGCAGCAGGGTTCCAACTAACAATGATACCTGCTAGTGTTTTACCGATAATGGCATCATTCGAGTTTTGTACAATTGCCTCATAACGCGATAAATCTTGGCGGGTTTGGACTTGCTGTGTAATGTCTCGAAAAATATTGACAGCTAGCTTCACGTTCTTCTTATGATCCAACAATACGGGCGACGAAACCAGATAGACCCATTTTTCTTGTTCGGTGATGGAGTG
>CAZLPC010000309.1:0-4339 GCA_964561305.1 uncultured Anaerolineae bacterium | reverse complement strand
GTCGTCTTTACCCTCCACGGCATCAATTTGATCGGCCCGCTCCAGTGCGTTATTGATGCGCTTGATTAAGGCCGGCACGCTGTTAGAAGGGTAGAGGCTCTGATCGGGATAGGTTTGGGCCGAAAGATTGGCATCGGACGCAGTTTGCCAGCCACTGACATAAATTGTTTTTAGGCCCGCCCGCACCATCTGGACGGCTTGCATTCCTGTCATTGCGCCAAACGTGTTAACGTATGGCTCGGTGGTCAATAGCTCCCACAAGCGTTCGGCCCCAATGCGGGCGATAGGATGGTCAACCATCAAGGTAGAGCGCAAGGCCACCACATCTTCAGCCGTATAGGGGCGTTTGATACCATCCCAGCGCGGGTTGGCCTCCCAATCGTGCCTTAGTTGTTCTATTTGTTGTTGGCGATTGTTTTGCTGAGACATTTTCTGGCTCCTCATAAAAAACTGCACATGGGTTTACAAAATTATTGCTTTAGAAAAGGGGGCCAGCTGTTGGGGCAGCCAGCCCAAAGTACACATTTGCCGATAAGTGGGAGCTTGCTAGTCCAGATACTCATAAGCTTCATAGGTCAAAAAATCAATGAAGGTATCGGCTAGCACCAATTTGTCGAGTAGCATGACGGCTTCGCCATAACGTTGGGTGTTGGGGCCACCCAGCTTGGCCAATTCTTCGTCGCGCAGCCGTTCATAGAGCGTGCGGCTGATGGTTTCGCCTGTGTCTAGTTGGGCTTGGTTGTAAATCCATTGCCACAGTTGGGCTCGAGAGATTTCGGCAGTAGCGGTGTCTTCCATTAGGTTATAAAGGGCTGCTGCACCATTGCCATTCAGCCATGCGTTTAGGTATTGCAACGCCACATCAATATTGAGGCGCACGCCTTTTTCGCTAATTGTGCCGTTGGGGACGGCCAACATGGTCAATTGTTCGGCGGCAATGTTCACTTCGTCGCGTTGGCGTTCTTTTTGGTGGGGGCGTTCGCCCAATACTTCGTCGAAAATTTCCATTACTATCGGCACAAGATCAGGATGTGCGACCCACGTACCATCGCAGCCGTCGCCGCTTTCGCGTAGTTTGTCCTCGCGCACTTTGCCCAGCGCCATTTCGGTTACTTCTGGCTCGCGCCGATTAGGGATAAAAGCCGACATACCGCCGATGGCATGAGCGCCACGCTTGTGGCAGGTTTTCACCATCAGTTCGGTATAGGCGCGCATAAAAGGGACAGCCATCGTAATTTGAGCACGGTCGGGCAACACTGCATCGGTGTGCTTACGAAAGGTGCGAATGGTGCTAAAGATATAATCCCAGCGTCCTGCATTTAAACCCGCCGCATGATCGCGCAGTTCGTACAAAATTTCTTCCATTTCATGCGCGGCTAAAATGGTTTCGATGAGAACGGTGGCACGGATGGTGCCGCGTGGAATGCCCAGTTCGTCTTGGGCCATGTTAAATACATCATTCCACAGGCGTGCCTCTAGGTGGCTTTCTAACTTGGGCAGATAAAAGTAGGGGCCACTGCCACGTTCGGTCAAGGCTTGGGCATTATGGAAAAAATATAGCCCAAAGTCGAACAAACTCGCCGAGATAGGATCGCCATCCACCCAAAAATGCTTCTCGATTAAGTGCCAGCCACGCGGACGCACCAAAAGAGTAGCGGTGGTTTCGTTAAGCGTATAGCGTTTGCTATTGTCGGGGTTTATAAATTCGATAGTACCTTGTACAGCATCTATCAGATTGATATGGCCTTGAATGCAGTTGTCCCATGTGGGGCTATTGGCATCTTCAAAGTCGGCCATAAATACTTTTGCACCAGAGTTTAGCGCGTTGATCATCATTTTGCGCTCGACGGGACCAGTAATTTCTACGCGGCGATCTTGGAGATCGGGTGGGGTGGGGGCCACACGCCATGTAGTGTCTTGGCGGATAGCGGCTGTTTCGGCAAGAAAAGTGGGTTTTTCGCCTGCATCAAACCGCGCTTGGCGCTCGGCCCGACGCTCTAGCAAGGCAAGACGGGTCGTATTAAATGCACGTTGCAACTTTGCAATAAATTCAACTGCTTCGGGTGTTAAAACTTGTTCGACGGCAGGAGTACGCACGCCTAGAATCTGAATATTTTGGGTTTCTAAGTTCATCACCAACTCCTCGTTTGTGAACATAAGTACAGGATACGCGATTTGTACGCTTTTTCACATTACCCTATCTAGTAGTTTTTAGAAGGCAGTTCCGCCAGTTTTTTAGATTCGGTTGGATAGGGTCGCGGGTCTAAGTGGATAGGCTACCCCTACCCGATCCGACAGGGGAAAATTGCACTTGCTGCGTGCATCGTCTATCCTAGAAAGCCGAACAAACTTTCGTTCAACAACCATTTAATGGCATTACTGAGTGACTTATGAAGCCCAAAAGAGATTTAGCAACCCGTCGCATCATTGCTGTTACTGAAGAAGAACTAAGCCGCATTGTCCTCGATATACATGATGGGCCCGTCCAAAACCTATTTGCGGCACTGTCATTAATTACGCGCTTGCAAAACGAAATCTCAAAGCTATCATTTGAAGAACTACAAGGTGGAGTTGTTGACTTGATTCCTATTGTGAATCAAGTTGAACGGCAAATTGAAATGACGTTGCACGATATTCGATATTTTGTGGGGGCCATGCGGTCGCCAGAGTTTCATCGGCGTACATTTCAAGCTATTGTTGAAGGGCTGGTGTTTCAGCACGAGCAATGGAGTGGCCAAACCGTCGAATTAGATATGGCTCCTATCACTTGCGAGATGCCCAATCATGTCAAAATTGCTTTATATCGTATTTTGCAAGAGGCGCTCTCGAATGCCTTTCGACATGCCGAAACGGATAAGCAGTGGTTGAAAATTTGGGCCGATGACACACATATTTGTGTGGTTGTTTATGATGAAGGGCGCGGTTTTGAGCCACCCCCGCTAGATGGGCCCCAAGCCACCGAACACGAAGCCCATATTGGGCTACGCGGAATGCGCGACCGCGTGGCGTTATTAGATGGCGAATTTAATTTATCTAGCACGCCCGGCAAAGGGACGCGCATTGAGGTGAGAGTACCCATTCATGGCTGATAATGTGATTCGGGTTTTGTTGGCAGATGACCACGAACTGGTTTTGCAGGGCCTGCGGGCTTTAATAGACCAGCAACCCGATATCCAAGTGGTTGATGTGGCCCATAGTGGGGATGAACTGCTGGAAAAGCTGCAACGCCATGTAGTAGATGTGGTGGTGACTGATCTGCAGATGCCCTATGACGGCCTTAGCGTCTTAAAAGCCATCCGCGAACGTCAGATTCCGGTGCGTGTGCTGGTCTTAACCGCTTTTGGCGATGGGGAAAGCATTCAATCGGCCCTAGAGTTAAATGCAGAGGGTTTTGCGCTTAAAACAGAACCACCCATGCAAACTGTCGAGGCGATTCGGCAAGTGGCAAAAGGGCGCTTGGTCTTTCCGCGTGCGGCCCAACGTTTGTTGATGGTGCAGCGGCCACCTGCGCCCGAGCCTTCTAGCCTGCTCTCTCCGCGAGAGCTAGAGGTATTAAAACTGGTGGCGACCGGACTCACTAATCCCGAAATCGCTCACCAGTTAAGCGTCAGTGAGAACACAGTGCGGTTTCACATGCGAAACATCTTTGAAAAACTAGGCGTGAATAACCGCACCGAGGCCGCCGCATGGTATCTGAAGCATGATACTTAGTGTTGGGTAACAAATTGCTCGCGCAAGGTTCGTTTTAAGACCTTACCGGCGGCGTTGCGCGGCAATTCATCTACAAAGGCAACGCGCTTAGGCACTTTATATTTGGCTAAATTATCCCGACAGTGGGCGATAATAGTTTCTTCGCTGACTGCGCCACCTTTAGCTTTGACCACAATCGCCAACCCCGACTCGCCCCAACGTTCATCCGGAATACCGATCACGGCTACATCGGCCACGCCTTCAACATGAAAAATCACTTGTTCGACTTCGGCTGGATAGACGTTTTCGCCGCCGCTGATATACATATCTTTATAGCGATCTACAACATAAATGCAGCCTTCTTCATCAGTCATGCCAGCATCGCCAGAATGCAGCCAGCGCAAGCCGTTTTTATCTATCGTGAAGCTGTTGGCGTTGGCATCGGGGCGGTTCCAATAGCCGGGTGTAATGTTGGGGCCTGCAATCACCAATTCGCCCACGATACCGGGCGGCACTTCTTGAAACTGATCATCCACCACCTTAACACGGGTGTGCAACAAGGCCTTGCCTACCGAGGCGGGTTTTTCGATAGCGCGGCGTTTATCGGCCAAAAACACTGTGGGGCTGGTTTCGGTCATGCCAAAGCCAG
>CAZLPC010000308.1:1114-4352 GCA_964561305.1 uncultured Anaerolineae bacterium | reverse complement strand
ACGCGCACCACAAACAAGTTATCATCGTTGCGGCTGTGCGCCGAAAACGCCACCCACTCGCCATCGGGCGACCATGTGGGATCATACGCATCGTTAAACATCGTCAATGGAGTAAGGCGCAACAGTTCTGTGCCGTCGGGCCCCACTCTAAAAACGCCCCGCGTTTGGGGGCGTGTGGTTGGCACAACATCATAAGCCACCAGCGCCACCCACTGGCCCGTTGGCGAGGGCTTGCTCTCGGTGACGAGCAAGCGATTAAGTTGCCACGTCGTGTTTGCTGCTGCAACAAGGGGCCATGGCTGGCTGTGCAGGCGCTGGATGGTGTGGGTGGCGGGGTCATAGCGTTCGTGGATGGTGACGGTTTGGCTGCTGACATGCACGCCGCGTTGGTGACGGGTATAGTGCAGCCCGTCGGCTTGCCACGCCACATCTTCAAAGCCGCCAAGCGCTTGGCGGGCGATGGTTTTTTGCAAGGCCCCATCGCTGCTAACCAGCATCATTTGATCGCCGGTGCTAAACGCGATCCATTGGGCCACAGACGGGCCGCCCGCCCTCACGACCGCCAGCACAGCGCCCACCAGCACTAACCATCCCCCCGCCATTACCAGTACCCAACGCCACATAACGCCTCCTTATTGCTTTTTAACCCTATGGCAGACCCCGTTTTAACGGTGTTATACTACTCTATAAACAAATAGTACCCCTCTATATAGGAGAAAACCGCATGAAACATCATAATGTGTTGCAGAATAGTATAAAGCGCCTGCTGCTGTCGGGGATAGCCTTGGCGCTGGTGGGCGCTTTGACCTTGCCAGCCACCACCACCCGCGCCCAAGGCGATGACGAAGAGGAACGCACCGTTTTTATGTGGGCCGAATATGGCCTTAGCTTCTTGTACCCCGCAGCATGGGGTCAACGCCTTGATGCCGATGGGTACCTCGTGATTAGCACCGACCCATCCGTGCTAGAATCATTCGTCGATCCGACGGAACTGGCTTTGGTGATCGCGGTGTTGCCGCCCACTGAAATCGTGTTTAGCGCCCTTGCGTCCACCGAGCTCGTTGACTTCGCCGCAAGTGCCACGCCCGATGCGCCGCCGCTTCCCACCGAAATGCCGACCGAATCCCCCACCGAGACTCCGACTGAAAGCGCCACCGAGACCCCCACCGAAGCTGAAACAGATGTCGTCATAGATGATGATCCTGAAGCAATAGCCTTGGCCGATTTTGAGACCTTCATCTTGGCCAACGAATTTTTTGAGCCTGACACAATCCCTAGCGAAATCAATGTCACTCTCACGGGCTATGGGCTGTTGGGCGTGGCGGTGGGGCCAGAGGATGACCCCCTGCACCAGCAAATCGCGGTAATTGGAGATACGCAGGTGTCGTTTTTGCTGCGCCTCTATGATCCCAACAACAGCGTTACCCCCGACGATTTTCTGGCGCTGCTAGATACCGTGTTGTTGTCGGGGGCCATTGTGCCGTTGGCCACCGTCGAACCCCTTACACCCTTTGCCGATGATGCGCTGCCCCTTGTTGTGGGCGAAGATGTGCGCGGCGAACTAGACGAGGAAACCGAGTTTATTTATTATTCGTTTGAAGCCACAGCCGGCCAATATGTCACCATCCAAATGATAGCCGACGATGAGCTAGAGCTAGACCCCACCATCTATCTGTATGCCGATGATAATGAGATTGCCTACAATGACGACGGCATCCCCGGCACGCTGCACTCGCGCCTGACCAATGTGCAATTGCCCCCCGCCGACCGCTATGTGATCGAAGCCAGCAAGTATGACGGCGCAGGCAGCTATACCTTGCGCGTCGACATCAGCGACAGCCCCGACATTGACCTCATTTTAGATGACTCAGTAGCAAGCGGCGAGTTGCTCTATGGCAATCGCATCACCGACACGCTCGAACGTTCGACGCAGACCCGCTATTACACCTTTACGGCCAGCGCTGGCGACGACGTTTTAATTTTGATGCAAGCCAATAACCCTGAACAACTCGATACTATCCTCACGTTGTATGATGCCACTGGTGTTGTGGTTGCCGAAAACGACGACCAAGGCGTGGGCAACCGTAACTCACGCATTGAGGTGTTGTTGCCTAACGCCGGAACCTATTACATCGTCGCGTCTAGCTTTTTTGGCAGTGGGGTCTATGAATTGCTGTTAGAACTGCAATAAACCTCGCAATTAACGCGATCAGTTGCCCGCCCGCAGGTTTTAGCTGCGGGCGACATTTCCAAAACCCCCATTGGGGTTTTAATGACGGCGGCTAGCCCCGAAGGGAGTTCTCAACCTCTAGCGCAGGCATTCATTCCCGCGTCATTATCTGGTCGCCAAATTTGGCTCTTATTTTCAGCAATCCTAGCGACCATTCAGCAACAGTAAAAATCCAATCATCGTAAGTAAAAAAAGGATTAAGAACCAGCTTTGCAAAAAATATATAGAACTCATTAAGGTTGCTGCGCTTGCCCGTTCAATTTTATCTAAGAAATCGGGAGCCTTTCCCATGGTCGTAACCAGCCACCTTTTATCACCAACATCGGCATCTCCAGTTGCTATCAGCATGAACAAGAAGAATCCCAATAGACCTGTACAGCTCATGCTGGCTCCAAGTGAAACACTGAGTGCAAAAGACAAAAACAAGGAGAAAATAACCAACATTGAAGTTCTTAGGATTATGTTGCCGATAAATTTTGTAAGCATATTGCCTCCAAATTTGCCGTGACGTGCTTTGTTGTGAGGATTGTTCTTCGACCGATGATTTTTTAAGAATGAGCGTTCGGCAGCGCGGCCATTTGGTTTGGCTAAGCCAAAAGATGTCTTTTCGGACAGCCTCAAAAAACATTGGTGCTGGGGACTTTGGCGCTATAGCCTCAGTGCCAAAACCCCCAGCAAGCACCTTTATTCGGCGGTGCGGACGGGGAACCACGCCGGATCAAAGGCATCTTCCGCGACCAGCGTGGTGGTGCGGGTGGCAACGCGCACCACCCGCACCGATTGTTGGCCGCCCACGGTGTTGACATAAGCCACAGCTTCCCCATCCCGCGAGAGCGCAATGTCGGTGTCGGTTCCATCGGTGGTTAGCGGTTGCAACGAAGCCGCGTTGATCTGCCAGATGGCGCTAATAGTGCCGCGCCACACCACCTGCCGCCCCGACACGCGATCAGAGATGAAGTAAAGCGGGCGCGATCCACCCGACAGCGGCCCCACCCATGGGTCTTCATG
>CAZLPC010000308.1:0-1104 GCA_964561305.1 uncultured Anaerolineae bacterium | reverse complement strand
CGTAGAAGTGAAGCGAATAGCTGCACCACCCCCCGCAGGGCTGGCGTGTAAATCGCCATCACCCGCCGGTTGGCCCTCGCTATAGACCACAAAATCGCCTTCGGGTGTCCACGAGGGCGAGCGGTTGGGGACGGTGTTAATGCTGATGCGGATTGCGGTGCTGCCGCCCACCGTTAAGGTATAAATATCATCGTTGTTTTGGGTATGGTCGCCAATAAACACAATCCGCTCCCCGTCGGGCGACCAGCGCGGCTCAAATTGGTTGGTTCCGTCTAGGTCGAACAATACCTCAACCGCGCCTGATCCATCTAGCGCCAGCGTATAAATGCCCCAATCGCCGCCCCGATTCGAGGCGAACACAATTCGCGAGCCATCGGGATGAAAGTCAGCCCAACGGTCGTCGGCAGGATCATCGGTTAGCTGAACGGGCGTGCCACTGCCATCGGCCGCCTTCACAAAAATATCGGCGTTGCCGTTTTCCTCGCTGGTATACGCGATCCAACCCGCCGGGGGCAGGCGCATACCCAACGCCACATACGGTACTTTAATTTCACATTCCTCAGCACCGATGGCACAAGTGGCGACTGAAAAGCCGTTAAATTGCACCTCAAAAGTGCCGCTAAAGTCGGTTGCATCCCACACCCACACGGCCCCCGCCGCAGCTTTGTCGGTGACAACGGCGTTTTCATTGGTCAAACACCCACTGGGGGGCGTAAAGCTGGCGCTGGTGCTAATGCTGCGGCAACTATTGGGCAAAATATCGGCGCTAAACAGCGTATTGGTGTCAAAAACGCTGCCATCATCGGCGACCAATGTAAAACCGCGCCAACTGGCCACATCGCCCGTTAAATTTTGCACCACCAAACTGTCGGGGTTATAGAGCAAGCGCAACTGAAACGGCAACTCGGCCGCCGACACGCTGGGGGTGGCAGTGGGACTGGGGCTGGGAGTTTGGGTGGGTGTAAAGGTGCTGGTTGGGGTAAATGTAGGCGTGTTGGTGGGAGCGCTGGTCGGTTCACTGGTGGGTTCATCGGCAACGGCGGTCGGATCAGTTAAGCCACCTTCCCCGCCTTGCCCGTCTACGGGCCCAAACGTTCCCGACCG
>CAZLPC010000307.1:0-4354 GCA_964561305.1 uncultured Anaerolineae bacterium | reverse complement strand
GTCCGGTAAAGACCCTTTTTATACATTACTTGAGGCAAAAGGCAAAAATTGCAAAAACGCCACACCCGCCGCTCCAATTTGCTCGCGTGTCCATACCCCCATTTGCTGGATCGCCGTCCAAAAGGCGCGGGCTTTGTCGCTGGCATCGGCTGGAATGGTGGGCGGCTGCCACAGCCACTCGTCAGCATTGCCATATACGCCCACATAACCTCTGTCGCGCAATAAGTCCAAGCACGCTAGCGGATCGCCGCCGCCAAACGCCAAATCGCCAGCAAAAACCACTGCATCAAACGGCCCCTGCGCGTCTATATCGGCCAACACCGCTTGCATCGCTTGAAGGTTGCCATGCACATCCGAGAAAATCGCCACTCGCATCGTTTTTTATCCTTTCGGGAACGCTTATTGAACACCAATCGAAAAGGCGGCCCTGTTTTGGGCCGCCCTTTTGCCTTCATCAAACATCCACAGCGGCGCTGATCCTTATTCAGAAGGAACCATAATGCTGGCTAGGGCTTCTTCTAGCAAGAAAACCTGCTCGGTGAAGGCCGCCGAGGACTCGGCGCTGGCCGCCACAAACAGCAATAGGTCGGCCTCTTCCGAGATAATCACCGCCACAAAGCCAGCCTCACCATTAGTAGCGATGCCGCCCGCCCGTGCGATTTGCACACCATTAATATTGCTGATTTCGGCAGCCGGAAAGACCACCAAACCGCCGTTTTGTGTCCACGTTTCCACTTGAAGATTCACCACGTCCAGCGCAAGGGTCGGCGTAACAGGGATATCCCCCAAAATCTCGCTCAGCGACAAGGGCAACAGTTGCACACCTGTACCACTAACAGGCGTGGTGCGCTCAATAATGTCGCTTCCGTCTTGGCGCGTGGTCAGGGCTTCTTGGGTTTCGCCGAGGATTAAGCCACCGCCAAACTCGCTGCGATCTTCGCTAAACCAGCCTTCGGGCAAACGAATCGAGAAGCTGCCATCGTTAGTACGAAAGATAGCCATGCCATCGGCAAGGGGAGTGGTATTGGTGGGCGTATCGGTGCTGCCAGTGTTACCCGCATTGTTGTTCTTAAATACATCGCCCAAGCCCGGCCCTTGTGTGCCGTTTTCGGCGGGGGGTGGCGCTTCCCCAATCGGTAAAATTGGCTCGGCCCCGATATCGGCCGGCACACGAATGGTGTCTACAAGGCTGGCCAACTCGACATATTGCGTATCAAAAGCCGCCGGACTATCGGTAGAAGCTGCAATTAACACCGCTAGGTTTTCTTGGTCAACCGTGAAGAAGGCGATCCAGCCCGTTTGACCCGACGGCCACTCTACGCCTAACAAAGCGCCCGTATTGCCGCCAAACACTTCAAAATCAACAGACTCGACCAAGATTATCGCGCCGCGCTCGATATAGTCGCTGCTAATGTCGGCCAACAAATCCACCGCATAATTAGCTGGTGTGGGGCTGCTAATGCCCAAATCGCTCATTGGTAAGAAGGTCACCCAGCCGCCGACACCCGTCACGGCATCGCCGCCGGGCTGGTCAAAGTCAAGGATGCGGGTTTCAATGGCCGCCGCCGAGTCACCGAAAACAATAGCTTCGGCTGTTTCTTCTAAGTGATTTTCGACCACCCACCCTAGCGGTAGCGCAATCGAAATACGGCCTTGGTCGTCGCTAATGGTGCGCGAGACCGTATAATCGGTGGCAGAAGGGCCGCCACTGCCGGCCACTGGGGTGATAATCGGTGCTATGGTGGGGGTGGCGGCAGCGGCGGGGGTTGTCGGCTGCTCGGCAGGCGCACGCAATGTATCCGCGATACTCGCCAGCAGATCAGCACTATCAACCACCGTCGAGGATGTGCCACTGGTAAAGACCAACACCACCCAATTGGGGGTATCGAGTGTGACCGTTAATGAGCGCTCGTCGTTAAAACTGGTGCTATCTATCACCGTAAAAAAGCCGCTATTGCCGTTCACGGTCACGGCTACTGGCTCGTCTACTGCAAAGCCGGCCTCGCGGTTAAAATCGGATAATACCTCTAGTAAGCTGGCTGCGGTGGGGGCCGACCCAAAAGACTCTTGATAGAGCGTGGCGTTGGTCAAAAATGCGCCGCCGCCCAAGCCCACAATTGTCCCCGCGCCGGTGCGGTTATAAATGAGGCGTGTATTCAAGGCTTCGTTGCTGTCGCCAAACCACAGTTGGCTGGTAAATAACGGAATTTGGGGATCGTTGCTGCCATCGAACGATACCCAACCGTCGGGTACGCGCACCGACAACATCCCGTCGCGGGTAGCCACCACTTGGGTGAGCTGGGTACTTTGGGCTTGTGCTGGCACAGGGCTGGGCAACACCAGTACCATCAGCGCCACCGCACTCATCAGCCATAAAAAACGTTTAAGGATCATTGCCATCTCCTCATTAGATAAGATCTTGCATACATCACTATAGACATTGAAAATTGTTTTGTGGTTCCGAACTCGTTATGTATGGCCCTACAGTATAGTGATGTTGCACAATGTGGCAAATTTTTCTGCGGGCTAATCGCATTTTGGGTATGTAGGTGCGTTTCAAATTTTGGACACGTTGTGGGCGACCACGCGAAAAATCTTGGGCGAGCACATCGGCATCGCTCCTACATAAGGGCGCGGGTGGGCATACCCGCCCCTGCACACCCACCCGCCGATCATCGGCTTGATCGCAGCGGGCCGCCTCTACGAACGGTCACTTGGCCTTGCCAACCATCTGAAATACACCGCCCTCCATCAATGCGTTTTGCGTATGGGCAGCAGCGTGTTAAAATACAATGATGTAAAGTCTATAGTCAGTGCCATTCGATAGTAATTTTTTGATGAGGAGTTGTTTCTTTGAGTCAATCTGCACCCATCTTGATTAATGGGGCTGGCCCGGTGGGCCTAAGTTTGGCCCTGCGCCTTGCCCAACAAAACCTAGACGTGATCGTGTTCGAGGCCTTGCCAGAGCTAAACCCGCAAAGCCGCGCCAGCACTTTTCATCCCCCCACCCTAGAGCTTTTCGATGCGTGGGGTTTATGGCACGAGATCCAACGCGATGCTGAACTAGTGCGCGAGCTATATTACTATCGGCGCGACCCGCTAGAGCTGGTGGCGGCTTTTCATTTTGGGCTAATTGACAAATTTACCACCCACCCCTACCGCATCCATTATCCCCAACACCGCCTGACCCAATTGCTCTATCAACAATTGATGGACTTGTGCCCCAATTGTGTGCTGTTTAATCATCGGCTGCAAACCTTTGTGGACGATGGGCAGCGCGTGATGGCTACCTTTGATACTCCCGACGGCCCCGTTACGCACGAAGGCAGCTTTTTGTGTGCCGCCGATGGAGCCGACAGTATCATTCGGCAATTGCTGGGGGTTAAGTTTGTGGGCAAAACCTCAGACGACCGCTTCTTGTTGGTGGATACTGTCGCCAATTTAAGCATTCAACTGCCCACTGTTGCGCCCGTGATGTATGTTTTTGACCCCACCGAATGGGTGATTTTGCAACTCTTCAAAAACGGCGCACGCTTCACCTTCCGCGTTGCGCCCGATGAAGACAGCGAGATGATCCGCGAGCGTAAGTTGGTTTATGCGCGCATAGACCGTTTCTTCCCACAGTTGTCGCATAATGTACAGAATATCTCGGTTTATGCGGTGCAACAACGGGTCGCCGATACTTTTGCGAAGGGGCGTGTGATCTTGCTGGGCGATGCCGCCCACGTCACCAATCCCATCGGCGGTATGGGCCTTAATAGCGGCATTTTAGACGCGGCCAGCCTTGCCGCTTTGTTGCCCACGGTGTTTGAGGGCGCAGACATTGGCACAGTGTTTGCACAATATAATGCCGAACGCCACACCGCCGCCACACAGTCGGTCAATCCCACCGCCGACACCGACTATGCCGATATGACTGCCGCCAGCCATCACGACATCGCCACCCGCGACGACCGCTTTGGCACAATTGCCGCCGATTTGAAGCTAGCCCGCGATTTCTTGCTGCGTGCTTCTATGTTGGCCCATCGTATTCCGGGGGATTAAATAGGCGTGACAACCGATAACTTGCAAGCAGGGGGCATTTATCTATTGCATCAACCGTTCGCCCATCCCATTATTGGGCGGGCGGTGTCGGCGGCTTGTGTGCAGGCCGGCCACAACATATTTTTGGACGAAAAATTTCATGCCCCCGATGTGCCGCCGGCCAACCACGTTCATCGCCACCGCGAGCTTTTGCGGCGCAATGTGGGGGTGTGTGTGGTCAGCCACAATGTGATCCGCCTCGATAACCAAAGCCCTCAGCGCTGGTTTCAAAACGAGCAACAACTGTTGGCCCAACAAACCACACACTTGG
>CAZLPC010000306.1:0-4361 GCA_964561305.1 uncultured Anaerolineae bacterium | reverse complement strand
GATATAAAGCGGCGGTTGTCAATTATTGTGATCTCAAAATTGTCGGGGTGTTGATGGGTAAGGGGCGCAGCACTATCGGCAAGGTCGGGCGGGGCAATTTCATAGGCTATTGTCTGGCGTTCGCGATCCCACACCATTATGCGAATCGTGTTGTGTACAACGGCATAGGCATTATCAGGTGTCCACTGAACGGCCTCAATCTTTTGATTGGGATCAACGATGAAATCAGGATTGTTAATCGAGAAGCGTGTATTGGTGTCGGGTTGCCAAATAATAGCTTGCGATCCTGCACAAACGCCAATCAATTTGCCATCAGGGCTCCAGTCCGCGCAAGTGATCAATGCTTCGGTTTCTAGCGATGTAATAGGCTCGTTGTTTTGCCATATAACCAATTGGCGGTCGCGCACACTAAGCAAGCGACCATCACTTGACCAACTGACAAGGGCTGTCGTTGCGCTATCAGTAGTCAGTTCATCTAGTGCTATGATATCTGCTAGGGTGCTATCGCCTACGGCAAGGCCTGTTCCAATAAAGGCCACTTGGCCGTCTTGAAAAGCAGCATCGGCAATAAGCCCTCCTGCAAATGGTTCGGCATAAATGCGCTCTTGTGATTGATTGGTCGCAGCAACAAGGGCTAGCTCGGCTTCGGGCACATAATTTTCGCTGGTGGTGTCGCCGTCACGGATGGCCCGCAGCGCCAAATTAACGCTGGCGACTGGATCAATTTGCAATTGATTTTGTGAGATAACAGCCAAACTACGTGATGCTTCTTGTTGGGCAAAGTTGCGTTCGGTTATGGCTTGGGCTTCGGCGGTGGCCCGTTGGAAGGCTTCGCTTTCGGCGCGTACAAAGTTATTTTCGGCTTCGTCTTGTGCTTCCATGGCTTGGCTGCGCTGATTTAAGGCGAATATGGCTAATACACCAGCAATAACAGTCAACACCGCAAATATGCTGACTGCGGTTTGTAAAATGCGCCGACTGCGTTTTTCTAGGGCTTTTTCGCGGGCAATGCGTTCGACTTCTTGCGCGGCGCGGCGGTCGCGTTCGGCTATGCTGGCGTGAACGTATGCTTTTTCATCTTCGGTCAATGAAATGTTGCCCGCTTGCAGCAATAGCTCGAATTGTTGCAGGCGCAACCCATCGGCCAAGAAGCTATCATCGCGTTTTTCGCTGCTCCAAACGTCAGCCGCAGCAGCCAGCCGTTGTTGGGCGCGTACATCGTCACGGCTTTCAGCCAGCCATTCGCGCAGGCGCGTCCACTCGCGCAGGATAGCTTCATGTGCAACTTCTACGGTGGGGTTGCGCGTTACGGGGTCATTATCATACGTCAAAAGCCGATAGCGGCTATAGAGGTCGAGTACGGCTTGAGTTGTAGCGGCATTATCTTCTAGCGAAAGTAGCTCGGCATACGCTACACGGCGGCGGGTGTCATCTGCGCCTTCGCCCAAGGTGACCAAGCGCAAGAAGATTTGGCGGGCGGCTTGTTGTTTTAATGTATCGAGTTGCACATAAATTTCTTCGGCGCGTCTTGCCAATGCGCCCAATACCCCCCCCGATGCTTGATAAGCATCATAGGTTAGGGTTGATCCTTGACGGCGCTCGAACACTTCAGTTAAGGCATATTGCAATAAGGGTAGCGCGCCGGGTTGATCTTGAATTTCGGCTGTAATAGCCGCGATTAGTGCCGGCTCGACAATCAGATCGGCATGGGTGGCAGGCCCCACAATCGCTTGTTCTATTTCGGCCGGGCCAAGCGGCAGAACTACCTCACTATATTTACGGATGAGTTCGCCAAAACCCGGATAAAGCAGGGGGCGATCATAAAAATCGGCCCGCAAGGTGACGATAATTCGCAGGCGGCTTTCGGCGCTGGTACTGGCCACAAGCAAATTTGCCAAAAATGCCGAGCGTGTTGCTTCATCTTCTACTTGGGTAAAAGTCTCTTCAAATTGGTCAATTAATAACACCAACTGTGTGTCGTCATCAGGCAAAATTCGGTTAACTGCTTCTAGCAAACCCCGATCCGATACCCGCAACTGATGCTCTAAATTTGGCAGGCGTTGGGTTGCACAACTTAACAATGCCGATGCGAGTTCTCTAAATGGATCATTGCTAGGAACCATTTCCACGAAAAACCAGCGATCTGAACCAGCCAGCGCCGCTGTCCGCAAACGTGGGATAAGACCGGCCTTCACTACGCTCGATTTGCCGCTGCCACTAGGGCCGATAACGCCTAGAAAGTGCGAATTTTCGACGGCTTCTACTAAACGTGCAATCAACTCATCGCGCCCAAAAAAGTCTTCGGCATCAGCTTGCTCGAAGGGGCGCAGACCTTTATAAGGATTGTCAATGCTAGGCGTGATTAAGTCTGCAACCGCTTCTGGAAGCACTTCAGGTGTGCTGCGATCAGCGATAGCAGCGCCGCCCGACAGCGAAGGAACAGCTTGGCGAAAAGCCACTGCTAGCGCCAGTGTATCGGGATAGCGTGCATCTGGATTTTTGTCAGTGGCACGCTGAATCACCAAGTCTACTTCGGGCGGTAAGTCCGGATTTAGCGTTTCGATAGGGGGCAATGGCTCGTTAATTTGCTTCAGGATCAACTCCATCATTGTGGTGTTGCCTGCAAATGGCGCTTGGCCCGTCAACATTTCAAACAGCACAATGCCAAGACTATAGACATCAGAGCGTGGCGAAACAGGTTGGGCTTGGGCCTGCTCTGGCGAAATATAATGTGGCGATCCGGTCAGGCTGTCGTCAAAATCTTCATCTTCTTCAATTTGGCGGTTAAGATCAATTGAAATGCCAAAGTCTGTTAAAAAGGCGTTTTTGTCTTCATCTAACAATACATTATCGGGTTTGATGTCGCGATGGATAATGCCTTGCCGATGGGCGGTATGCAATGCCGATGATACTTGATCTAATATTTTGGCGGCTAAGGGTAGCGCCATTGGCCCTTGTTCAATTAATTCACGCAAACTGCCGCCGCGCATCAGGCGCATGACTAAGTAGGCTCCGTCAGGATCGCGCCAAAAGTCATATAATGGCACAATGTGAAGGTGTTCTAGGCGGGCAACTAGCTGGGCCTCAGATTCAAAGCTACGGATAAATTCGGGCTGGTTAGCATAGTCGGGTAAAATAACTTTCAGTGCCACATCGCGCTTTACAGCGGGTTGGTGGGCCCGATATACCGCACCAAACCCACCTTCTCCTAACAATTTTTGTAATTCATAACCTCTTAAAACCGTACCGCTTTTATTTTCCATGCCCCTACGTTCCTAATGGTTGAGATGAGTCAATCAACTATGACATACGCTTAATTTTACAGTGGTTTGCTTAAAAATTCAGTTTGGTTCTATGAAATAAAGTCGGGCCCTATCTTCAAATGGGTCTAAAAATGACTTCAAGAAAAATGGTAACGTATCCATTTCGGTGGAAATCAAAAAAGCCAATTCATTTTGGGCGACCACATCGGGTCACCCCGACACAAACCGCATGTCCACGCCATTGTAGGGGCGATGCCTGCGTGCTCACCCATGTTTCTCGTCATTTACACCGAATGGGATACACAACCAGAAAAATCTGTTGCTTGACAGCTTGCCCAAAATTTCTTATACTCCAAACAGTGTTCAATAAATATATGATGTTAGGAAACAATGGGCGATACAACACCCCGTGAACGACGACACCAACGCACCCGTGAGTCTATTTTAGATGCTGCGGTTGAACTTATCCGCGAAAAAGGAGCAGATAAACTCTCTTTGCGCGAGATTGCCCGCCGCATTGATTATAGCCCAGCCGGCCTCTATGAATATTTCGACAGCAAAGAAGCTATAGTAGAGGCAGTTTGCATAGAGGCAAATGAGCGGTTAGGGTCATATTTGCGCGGTGTAGACCCAAAGCTACCTATAGAGGACTATATGGTGGCGCTTGGTTTGGCTTATGTGCAGTTTGCCCGCAAAAACCCTGAAATGTTCACTATGCTTTTCACACACTTCGACGGCCCTACAGACATTAAAGAAGATGAACTGTCGAAAGATGATGATACCTTTGCCATTGCTTATCAAGCAGTGCAGCACGCCATTGATGAAGGCATATTTGCATCTCATGAAGATTTTTCTACATTAGAGATAACCTATAGCTTGTGGGCTTTTGTGCATGGCATGGCCATCATGCAAGTGACCTATCTCCATGATTTTTCTCTAAATTTTGAAGTGGTTGATCGCCAAGCACTAACGGCTTTTGTGCGCGGTTTAATCGTCAGATAGCGTTTTGGGGACTCGCTTAGGTTGGCTTAGGCGAGATTTTTTTACGCATTTACCGAACAGTGTTCATATTTCTAATGATGTACAATAGTAGAGGAG
>CAZLPC010000305.1:0-4396 GCA_964561305.1 uncultured Anaerolineae bacterium | reverse complement strand
ACTGCGCCTCTAGTTTGCTGGCCCAGTAGCAGATCGTCGCACGACGATCTGCTGCATAATTTCGATACGCTTTTTCCCTAGCTTTTGTTTTATGCCAACTGCAAAGAACTTTGCACTCTACTTTATCGGGGTAAGAACATCATAAAAGCAACGCTTGGACAACGGTGTACGGCTCTAATTCCGTGCCATGTTGCCATAGTGCACTAAATCGGCTAGATTCAATCGCTTCTTGTAAATCCTTATTTAATCGCACAAACGGCTCCCAACCAAGCATCCATTGTGGCAAAATTTCTTGGTTTTTAAGCGCCAAACTCACTAGATGAATCGCTTCTTCTAAGTTAGCTTCATAGGCTTTGACAATAGCTACAATCGGAAAGCAAAGTATCAAAAGCCCCGAAATTTGTAGCGAAAACGCGGCCTCAAGCGCATACCTGATTGTGCGCCATGCACTGATATGGTCTTCAAGCCCGATAAAGCCGATGGATAAACCCAAATGAGAAAATAACAGTGG
Organism: uncultured Anaerolineae bacterium; assembly: GCA_964561305.1. GTDB lineage: Bacteria > Chloroflexota > Anaerolineae > Aggregatilineales > J027 > J027. The sequence continues at coordinate 3,885 of CAZLPC010000305.1, read as the reverse complement.
GATAGTAGCTTCTTCTGTAACAACAAGGCTTGACTGACACAATTGGAGACAGCGTGTGTAATCCTCGTTCACCCCAGCAATGACACCTAAAAGTGCAAGTCCAAAGCCTTTATCTAGGTTTAAATCATCGGTAGACTCGTTCATCAACTCAGTCGCCAACGACTCGACCTCGTCAAATTCACCATGCAAAAGTGCCGACATTGCTAGCGCAACACCGCTGAGCTTGCTATGAACTTGGCGTGATTTCAGCTTCTGTTCAGCATATTGACGCAGTAAGCCATGCATCCGGTAAGAACCGGTGGCTGTTTGCAGTATAAAGGAACGATCAACAAGTACAGAAAGTATCTCTAGGGATGTACCAGCAACTTGCATGGCGGCTGTTAAACTAAATTCGCCACGGAAAACCGAGAGCCGCCGCAGTATGCTTTGTTCTTGTTCCGAAAGTAACATCCAAGCATGTTCAAAAACGGTCTCAAAGCTGCGATGGCGTTTCTCGACATCGGTCGCATCGGTTTTTAGCAGCGCAAGGTTAGTACGCAATTCGTTGAGCATATCATTACAAGACAACGTTTTTAGCCAATTCGCGGCTAGTTCGAGAGCAAGCGGCACGCCTTCTAGCAACCAACAAATTTCGCGAATACATTCCTCGTGTCGCTGAGGTTCGAATTCTGGCTTAACGCGACGCACCCGCTCGACGAATAGACGAGCTGCATCATTTAGCGAATCAACCGTATCAGTTCCTAGGCCATCAAGGTGTACCAGCCACTCTTGTTGCAAACCCAACGATATTTGTGAAGTAATGAGGACTAATGTTTCGGGCATATAGCGCAACAACTGTGCAATCTGCTCTTTTTCTTGTATTGCTGGTTCAAACTGGTCGAATATGAGTAGCATTTTTTGGTCGTGTAAGGTGCTAAAGATGGTAATTTCTTTATCTTCGGTGGTTATCTGTAGACGCAAAAAGCGGCGTAACGTCTCTAGAAATGACTCGTACATAGTTGTTGAATCACCGAGCGGAATGAAGAATACACCATCAGGAAAATGCTTATGTTGACGTTGTGCCACTTCAATGGCTAAACGGGTTTTGCCAACCCCACCCCAGCCCAAAATCGTGATTAAGCGTGCTTTGCGTTGGCTAATTAAATCATCAAGGTAAGCAAGCTCTTGTACCCGACCGATAAATGAAGAGGTGTAAACAGGTAAGGTGTTATCAACACGATCAGCGACCTTTGTTGGCTTTAATCCCAGCAGGCCAAGATCTTTAGCGAGCAAGCTTGCTTGGGTACGGCTGGTTACATCAAGTTTGCGATAGATCTGCTTAGTATACCAGTGGACGGTATCTACGCTGATAACGAGTTGGTCGGCAATGTCACGATTAGTCATGCCCTGCGCCAGCCGAACGAGAACTTCTTTTTCGCGTTTGGTCAATGTTTCCAGCAACCGGTGTGAATCGGCCACGTTTTTATTACTCCGCACAACACCCTACGTTTTTTTAAGTATCCTCTATAGTGCACGGCCGCGCAACTTGCGCCCCAAGTGAAGATTGGGGGGAAAATCACCCAATACAGGTAGGTGTCTGTGAGATGGGATTATGCTACCGTATATACAACGTCAAATGAAGAAACAGCAAAAAACAACTTGCTAGGAGTGTGAAAGATGAAGCGTTTGTTGGTCTTGACAGTAGCGGTAGCCATCATTGCAAGCGGGATTTTCCTCGCCCCTTCGAAGACAAAGGCCCAAGATGGATCTGGCATCCTTGAAGCACTTTATGCTGAGGGCGCGGTCCTTTCTGTAGCTATCGTCGACAATGGAGAAGTGGTGGATTATACGCCCATCATTTTCGTTGGGGGCACATCCGATTATGCGGTTGCCACTACATATGGATCTTTCGTGTATGTTCCTGAAGGCAACACCGAATTAGCCTATGAAACTGAGGGTTTCTCTACAGATGGTATGTGGGTGACTAGTGAAGCCGCAGAACGCCTAAGATGTGACGGTCAGCCCTGCAACTATCTCCGCATACCAGTACAAGTGGTAGAGGAAGAGGTAGAGGAACAAGAGCAACAATTATTGATTTGTGAAGAACGAGCCTCGATATTTTGCTCATGTTACCTAGGGGGAGAAGACTGCGAAGATATCTTCAATCTTGAACTTGATCGCACTGTGGAAATTTATGGCCCCGGTGGGCTACGTGTCGGCGGTAATTGCAACGATGAGGAAGGAAAAGGTTGTTAAGGAAATACTAATATAGTTTAATAAGGAGGAAAGCTAAATTTATTCCTCCTTATTATTGTCTTTTAGGAAGTCCGTAATTCCTCTTCGAATTCTCCAGCAAAAATCTCAAAGGAAATTTTCTGTCCTTCCTCCATCGCTTGCATAAATTCGGCTCGTTCTGGTAATTCTTGAAGTTTCAGCTTCAATGGCTCAAGATGAAAATGCTTGTCCTCACTTGATGCACTCGGATGCTGCTCTATAAAGCCGACAATTTGTGCGGCCCCTAACCGATTACCATTTTCAAAGCGTAGTTGTGCAACAACCATCATGGTCATAAGTTGTAAACCGATGTGTTGTAGCTGCTGGCTAAGTCGCCAAGCTTCCTCAATATCTTGCTTGGCCAACCACTTCTCCTTTAACTTTAGGGAAGCATGAGCACGCACATTAAGGATATACACTGTGGAAGTTTCGTCGTCAATTTCGCGACTCATCGCTAGGCTATCATCGAAATAATCAATTGCAGCGCTTGAGTGTCCCTGTGCCATAGCAACTTCGCCCAGACTACATAAACATGCGACAATATTGGTCTTGATAGAAAAATTTAGACTGATGCTTAACGCTTCTTGAAAATATTCTTTAGCCGCATCCAATTCCCCTTTGGCAAGTACCGTTACACCTAAATTAATCAAAGCGTCGGCAACGCCCATTTGATTGCCGAGTTTACGTTGTATGGCCAAGGACTGCTCAAAATTGGATAAGGCTGGCTCGTCGTTTCCAAGTATAGAATGCAATATCCCTAGTCTTAGCAAAGAAAGCGCTAGTTGAAAGGTTTCATCTGGAAGTCGTTGAAGAATGGAGATGCTCTGCTCTAAAGACCCCAAGGCGGCTTGATAATCCCCGCGAATTTCAGATATTGTACCTAAGTTGCGAAGGGCAAATGCTCTTTCTTTATCGTTTTGGCTCACTTCAGCAATTTCTAGCGCGTGTTTGGCATAAGCCTCCGCTTCTGCATAGTCGGCAGCTTTTAGGGAGGTTTCGCTAAGGAGATTGAGCGCGTGCGCCTGAAGGTGCGAAATAGCCCCCGCATACTCTAGACTTTTCTGGTAATACTCAATCGCTGTTTGATATTTCCCATGACGCTTTTCGATGCCCGCTAGGAGATCGTATACAGTACTGAGATATTGAGCGGCATTTGGTACAGATTCCGCTAGTTGCAGAACGCGTTCCAGCATCGTCTTCGCACGGTCATACTCGGCGAAAATTTCAACCAAATCCTTACTAGCAATCAATGTATAGTGAATTGTCTTTTGCACATCGCCAGCCACATGCCAATGCGTTGCTAAAGTCTCGGCATAGTCTTCATTTTGCGGATATGTTTGTTCGATCGCTTCGGCGACAAGCCGATGAAGCGGTGCCTGTTGGTCGGCTGCAATTTCGGCCAGCACAGTATCGCGCAGTTTGTCGTGTGCAAAACGCCAAGCACCATCTGCCACATCAAACACGGATGTGTTGGCTCCAGCCGTGATAAGCGCATCAATCTCGCGCTCATCCGCCAGCACTGATAGAAGGCGCTGATCAAGCCGCCTGCCAGCCAAAGCAGCTAGCTGAAGCAAACGATGCATCTCGGCTGGTATACCCGCCAGCCGCCGTTTCAACACGGCTTGCCTACCA
>CAZLPC010000304.1:0-4413 GCA_964561305.1 uncultured Anaerolineae bacterium | reverse complement strand
CGCTTGGCAAAGCCATTATGCGGATGATTTCGCCGCCGGGCTTTATCTCTAGTGGCGAGTTGTGGTTGGACGGGCGCGATTTGATGCAACTGAGCAAAAATGAAATGCGCGACGTACGTGGCAACCACATTGGGATGATCTTTCAAGACCCCATGACCTCGCTCAATCCTGTTCAACGCATAGACAAGCATATTATTGAGGCTATCCAAGCACACGATCCCAACGTTTCGACAGAAGAAGCAAACCACCGCACCATTGAATTAGTCGAGCGACTGGGCATCGGGCGCAAACGCCTTCAAGACTATCCGCACCAATTGTCGGGCGGAATGCGCCAACGGGTAATGATTGCGTTGGCCTTGGCCTTAAATGCACAAGTTATTGTAGCCGATGAAGCCACTACTGCCCTAGATGCCATTGTCGAGGCTAAATTTTTAGATTTGCTGCGCGAGCTAAAAGATGAATTTGGCCTCACCATTCTAATGATCACTCACAATATTGGCATTGTGGCCGAGTTAGCGGATCGAGTGGCCGTGATGTATGCTGGTCGGGTAGCCGAACTTGCTGAAGTAGAAACCTTATTTCATTTTCCTAAACACCCCTACACACAAGGCCTTTTGGCCAGCGTACCCAATATCAACGTGGACAGCGAACTCTATTGCATGGAAGGTACACCGCCCAATTTGATTAAGCCACCAAGCGGATGTCGGTTTCATCCGCGCTGTACCCATGTAATGGATATCTGCCATCAGCAACAACCTCTTTTAAAAACTGTCCAATCCGTCGGCGAGCAAGATGTTGCCTGCTGGTTGTATGAAACAACGCCGGAGCAAGCGCAATGACAACCCCTTCAAATGATATTGTCTTAAAGCTAGAAGATGTCACCAAACATTTCCCAGTAAAACGTGGGTTGATCGAGCAGCTAACGGGCATTCCATCACAATTTGTGCGGGCCGTAGATGGGGTTAGCTTTGAGCTAAGGCGTGGAGAAGTGTTGGGTTTGGTCGGCGAGTCTGGATCGGGCAAAACAACCACTGGGCGGCTGGCAGTAGGGCTGCTGCAACCCACAAGTGGAGAAGTTATCTTTAATGGCACAAATCTTCATGCAATTGGCAAAGAAGAACTCCGGCGTATTCGGCGTGATATGCAGGTTATTTTTCAAGACCCTATGGCCAGTATGAACCCACGCATGACATTAGGTGAAGGCATTGGGCGTGGGCTAAAGATTCATAATTTAGTAGAAGACACCCAACAGTTTCGCCAACGGGTGACAGATATACTAGAACATGTTGGGCTTACACCCGGCTCGGCATATATTGATCGTTATCCGCATCAAATTTCTGGTGGCCAACGTCAACGTGCTGTTATTGCCCGTGCACTTATCACCAATCCACAGTTAATCATGGCCGACGAGCCTATTGCTATGGCCGATGTGTCGGTGCGGTCAGTATTGTTACGCTTGATGAAAGACTTGCAACAAGAGTTTAACCTTACCTATTTATTTATCACCCACGATCTCGCTACTACAAAATATATTTGTGATCGAATTGGAGTGATGTATTTGGGCGAAATTGTCGAAACAGCCGATATTCGCTCGGTCTATACCAATCCACAACATCCCTATACCCAATCATTATTGGCGGCTGTGCCTGTGCCCGATCCACGCCACCGTCGCAGTGCCCCCATGCCCATTGGCGAGATTCCTAGCCCCATTAACCCGCCTAGCGGGTGTCGGTTTCATCCGCGTTGCCCCATTGCCCAAGAAGTCTGCAAGCACGAGCGCCCACGGTTGCTGCCGGTTGATGGGAACAGCAACCACTTAGCAGCTTGCCATCTGAAAACAGGCGATTATATCCACTTGTTGCCTAAAGAGAGTGCAACGACAGCATGAGCTATCGGTTGTTTGCAATTGATGTAGACGGCACACTTCAAACTTCAGCACACGCCCTTTCAGAGCGCAATGCCCAAGCCGTGCAACAGGCTATTGCGGCCGGGATTCATGTTGTGTTAGCAACGGGTAAACAGCATAGTACTATCACACATCTTGTCCAGCAGATGAAATTGCAAAGTCCACAGATCACAGCCGGTGGGGCGATCATCACCGATCCGCAAACCAATATAGAAATTTATCGCAAAGATATTCCGATAACAATCGCAGGGCAAATTTTGGCGCAGGCCGACACATTAGGCGTTACAGCGATTGCCTTTCGTGATGGCCAAACCTTCACACGACAATTAAACCGCGATATTGAATATATGTTAACCTATGGCGACCCTTACCCAACATTTATGGATGATGTAAGTGCATCATTCACGCCACCACCCATCCAGATTATGTGTATTGCCTATCAAAACGACACATTATATGAGCAGGCTTTTCAGACATTTGTAGCCGAATTTGGCGCAGTGGTAGAGGTTCGCAAGTCGTCACCATATTATATTGAGTTTACTGGCTTAGGTGTCTCTAAAGGAACGGCGCTGTACTGGCTGGCTCAACATTTAGCCCTTGATGTAGCAGACATAGTAGCGATTGGAGACAGCTATAATGATCTAAGCATGTTTGAAATGGCTGGTTTGGCAGTGGCTATGGGCAATGCTCCTGAAGCCGTCCGTGCTGCCGCCGATCACATTACTGCATCTAATAATGAAGATGGGGTAGCACAAATTATCGAAAAAATTCTTGACGGTGCGATCTAAAAAAATAGCGATGGGGTTTCCATCGCCATAACTCTATAAAAGTGAGGGTCTCGTCTTAAGAGTCTTTGACTACGCGCTTTAAAACTGCACCAGCCGAAAAAGCGGGACGTTTGGTAGCCGGAATTACAATTTTTTCACCAGTACGAGGATTGACACCCGAACGCTCTTTGGCCTCGCGGGACTCAAAGGTACCAAACCCTGTTAGGCTAACCTTTGTACCACTGGTCATGGCTTCGGTGATAACTTCAATCATCGCATCTACGGCGCTTTTGGCAGTGGTTTTAGTAACCCCTGCTTTTTCTGCAACTGCGGCCACCAAATCGGTTTTTGTGATACGCGACATGACGAAACTCCTTGTTCAGGATTACTGATCGTGCAGAACCATGCTATTCATCATACATGAAATGATGCCGATTTGTCCAATTGATGCGGTTGGAAAACAAAAATAATAAGGAAATTGATGGAACTTTACGTCTATTTTAAGCCAAGTTGCTAAAGTGTAACATAAGAAAATAAATTTAGAGCTTTGACATGTTCATTAAAAGCAATGCAAACCACATTAAGCTGAAAAGTGGTAACGTCAAAAATATATATGCAGCACTCCAAAAACCCAACGCTGCCAATAACCACGCACCACCAACTCCAACCAACACCGCCACAAAGAAGCTAAGGTGTGCAATATATAAATAGCTTGGGCCTGTTTGTCCTTGCATTTTACGGCCCGCTGCCACAGAAATAGTTGAAAATAAGGTCGCTAAAGCAGGCAACAAAGCCACTATCCAAATAATCGAACAAAAAATTAATGGCAACATCTTGGTCTATTGAATTGGTCGCAAGCACGAAGAATCACCAAATGTTCCCTGCACCGGGTGAGTAACTTGCTGCAATTACGCTATCTGTGATAACAGTTGAAGATCGATCAACACCAGAATGGTTTGTGAGTGGTGCGTTGATATTGACTGCTGCGGCATTAATCGTCACGACACCATTTTCAGCAGAAACAGACGCAGAACCATCGCCAATCTGATTGGTAGATGCGCTGCCTGCGTCGCTTGTAACGCTTGGTATTGCCTCATATTCACGCTGAACCGAAGCAATGTGGCGACGGACATAGGCATTTCCATGCTGACGCTGCATCTGCAACAAGGCAGCGCGGCGTTGAACAGCACTTCCATTTAAATTAGCTGTGGCCACAGTGTATCCCAAAGAGGTATTATCGGACGATAACTGTTGCGCACGGTCGTCGTTTTGCTGTTCTTGTGATTGAGAAAAATGGTGGTGCATATTTTTGCTCCTTTATCTAATGATAGTTTAATCCTAACATAACGTCTAAAGCAGCGCAATTCGCAGAGGGTGTATTTCAAATCAGGGACATTCCGTAACCAGTAGCTCATTTTACTGCATGGCTGTGCCATTGGAAGGGCAACCATGCAGGGATCGCCCAAAATGATGAGCAGCTTTGCCCTAATTTAAAATGCACCCATTCACGGAGGGCCGTAGGAATAACCAACCGCCCATAGACCGACAAACAAGTAGCATGGTTGTTAGCGTGTTGTGCCCTGTGCCCGATGTGCCACCCTGCACCATTACAAGGTCAATAGCCTTTTCCGCAAAACGCGACGGTTCATCGTCGCGGTCAATTTCCAATAACTCCAGCACAATTTTAATACTGCTGCTGATCGTCCCGTGATAAGTGGGCGATGCCAATATGAATCCGTG
>CAZLPC010000303.1:2700-4422 GCA_964561305.1 uncultured Anaerolineae bacterium | reverse complement strand
TAAGCAATATCCGGGCTGGGCCGTGTTGGCTACCCGTGAAGAGTGCAAAACTTCATCAGGTAACGTCAGTTTTGTTGTAAACCAATCTAAAGATGTGTTCCGCATTGATGCCCTCGACTCGCAATTTTGGAATTATTTTTGGGGTGTGTTACACTTCGATTTTGGCCCATCGCTTAACATAGCCGACCGCGAAAGCCTGCAAGTGCGCGATGAAATCTTGCTGCGCCTGCCTGTTTCAATGGAAATTGGGCTTGTTGCAGTCGTGTTTGGTTTTACATTAGGTGTCCCTTTGGGTGTGTTGGCAGCTATCTATCACAATGGCCCCATAGACTTTTTTGCCACCTTCTTTGCGGTGTTAGGGCAGTCTACACCCAATATTGTGCTGGCTCCCATACTCATTATTATTGTTTCAGTAGAATTAGGGTGGATAGACCCGCCCGACGGCTCTGGATGGGACAAACCATTCTTTAGTGCTGAACATCTACAAAATCTGATTTTGCCCACTATCGCACTAGGAACCGGTATGAGTGCTGGTATCGCCCGCCTCACCCGCGCTAGCTTGTTGCAAGTGTTAAATGAGGACTATATCCGTACTGCCAGAGCAAAAGGCCTCCGCGAACGCACAGTTATCTATCTACATGGTCTCAAGAATTCGCTGATTCCTGTGGCCACCATTTTAGGGCCGCTTTTGGCCGGTATTTTGACGGGAACATTCATTATTGAACTCATTTTCGTCATTCCGGGCTTGGGTAAAAGTTTTATCACGGCAGTTGCTGCCCGCGACTATACCATGATCATGGCCACCACCTTGCTATACTCGGTGTTTCTGATTATTGGCAATATCTTAGTAGACGTAATTTACACATGGCTAGACCCCCGCATCCGCTTCGACTAACCCACAGTACCACTTGTGCCAAAAAACTCAACAATCGTAGTCTTATGACTACGATTGTTGCCTAAACACCCAAAATGAGTTGCACGACCGTAGTCTAAACATTGGGGAATACAATGTATAATAGGGTATCGCTTGGCCCAAAAATAAATTGTCAGGGCCAACCCATAGGCTATGACATAAAGGCTTGAGTATATGCAACATCATGGACGCTTGGCAGTCTTTAGTCCAGACGGTCCTATCCAAAATTTTTTTATCGAAAAAGAAACCGTTGCCATTGGGCGCTCATCGGGTAATGACCTGATGCTCGATCGGCATGGCATCTCGCGTTATCATGCCAGCTTAACCATCAACGAAGCAGACCGTACCGCCGAACTACGCGATCTTGAATCGGTCAATGGTACGTATGTGGACGGAATTCGGCTGAAGCCTCACGATGCCCGTATTTTGCGCGGTGGCGAGGAAATTCAACTCGGCGATTTACGCCTGATTTTTCATCCTGCCGCCGATGACACCGCCGACCTGACTGTACAAATGCGCCTGCAATCTGCGGATGCGCCGCACTTATCAGTTGATCTGGCTGGGCCCGACATTGCCGTTACACCCGGCACCCATGCCCCCGCCACAATCAGCCTTAGCAATAAAACTACCGAAAAAATACGTGTGGTATTGCGGATTGAAGGCGTACCACCCCAATGGGCGCGGCTAGACCAAACCGAGTTTGACCTGCAACCCAACCAAGAACGAGAAGTCGGCATCAGTTTTAAGCCAATTCGCCGCTTTGATACCAAGCCCGGCCTTTATAACATCACGCTACATATCGGCACGAT
>CAZLPC010000303.1:0-2690 GCA_964561305.1 uncultured Anaerolineae bacterium | reverse complement strand
CACGCCTCCAAATTTTGCAATTTAACGGCTATGGCGCGGTGCTAGGAACCCCCATTATTCAAAATGGCGGCACATTTATGCTCTATGTTCATAATCAAGGTAATGGGCCATTACCCTTGCGGTTTTTGGGGCGCGACCAAGAAAATGTGTTGACCTACGACATTCAACCCGACCATATTGTGTTGGATGCCGGAGAGCGTATTACGGTTCAGGGGCAGGTTAACACCAAGCAGCGTGATTTTGTGGGTAAAAGCCAGCAAATTACGTATGACATTATCTCTCAATCACTCAGTCCATCCGCTTTTATTGCCCCTGTTAGCGGCCAAGTAGAAATTAAGCCACTACTTTCTAATTGGAAAATACCACTTGGCATAGGAACGGTCTTGATGCTGGCAGTCTTGGTGCTAGTGGGACTATTCTTCTCTCAGATCAATGCCACTGGCGATCAGTCCACCAATGCTATGCCCCAGATCACGCGCTTTGTGGCCAACGATAGCGAAACGCCCATCACCGTAGAGGTAAACGAACCGATATTGGTGCAATGGCAAACTCAAGATGCAAATGTGGTTTATATCAATGCACGCCATACCAATGGCGACACGGTACGCTATACGGTGGCCGCACAAGCACCCAATGGGCATATCTTATATTTGCCCAATACAGGGCGCTATCGTCTTGCGCTTCAGGCAGCCAACAATGAAAACCAAACCGACAGCAACGAGATCGAGGTCGTGGTTTTGCCCCAACTGAGCCTACGGGTATATACCGTTAGCCCAGCCACAACCCAAACCAGCGCTGTACTTTATCGCAATGTAAATGGCCAGCGTATTGTGATAGAGTGGCGGGCCAATCACGGCCAAGATGTAGCCGTCACCCCGCTACAACTGTCCATAGGCGACCAGCTATATCCCATTAGTGGCCCCACAGGACAGTTAACAGTGGAACCAAATGGGCTACAAAATCGTCCAGAGGGTGTGCAAGTTGCGCTGGGCACAGCTACCGAGACCCTATATACAGCCACATTGCCTGTGATCTATCCAGAATGTATCAGCCTGCGCAACACCACGCTATATGATGAGCCTGCAATTGAGAGTTTGGTTGTGCCCTTAACAGCCGACACTACCTTTCAGATTGATGGGCAAAACGCCACTGGCTGGGTACGTGTTATTTTGCCGCTTACCCAAATTGATTTTGGCTACTGGGGATGGATTGCGCCCGACTTGCGTACAGACATCCGTTGTACAATTGATTATGCTGAATTAGGGCAAATTGTTAGTGAATAACCACTAAGGATCAGAACAGCGTTGCCTCGTAAGTAATGGTATATGCTTTATTGGTGAAAGATTGGTCTATTAAAACATGCACATTAAGCCATTTCAATCCATGCAACGTTGGCTTTGGCTGGTGGCAATGTTGCCACTACTACTTCTTAGCACCGCCGCCCCCCCTGACCGCCAAAATAGCCTACTTCAAATCGAAGTGAAGGCGGGTTATGACGGCTACTTTCGTCCCAACAACTGGACACCGATCCAAGTCACGGTGCAAAACAACGACAACCGCGATGTTCAAGGGACATTACAGGTTCGCTCTCAAAGCGGAGCCACCGCCCAACAACGCACCTTTCAAAGCCCATTTTTTGTGAGCTTCGGTAGCGCCCGCACCGAGTTTTTGTATGTAACACTTGAAGAAAACGTCAGCGAATTTGTAGTAGAGTTATTGAACGATGAAGGGCGCGTTTTAGAAAGCACCACCGTCCGCGCCACCAAAATTCGTAACCGCGATATTTTATATGTTGTCATTACCGAAGCACCCGAACTGGTACTAATGACCGAGCGCCGCATTGGAGCCGGTACTGGTCGTCAGGCCACATGGACGCTTGCTGATTTTCCGGCCGAAGCTGATGCACTGCGCGCTATAGACGTAATTATGTTTTACGATATGCGTACTGGGCGATTATCAGTCGAGCAGCAAGCCGCACTAGCCAATTGGGTAGATGGTGGAGGACACTTAATTGTGCATGGCGGGGCCGGTACTAGCTGGCAATTTGCCCAACAATATTTGACCAATCTGCTCCCTACCGAGCTATTAGGTAGCACAACGGTATCATCACTAGAGGGCTTGGGACGCTTTACGGGCTATCCTTCTGATGTCTTAGAAGCTGAAAGCGCACAAGGCTTTATTGTCACCCGCAACACCCCCAACCCTAACGCTACAGTCTTGCTAACCATCGAGAACATTCCGGTGGTGGTACGTCAAATACGTGGTGATGGCTTGGTAGATTTTGTGGGACTAGACCCCTTAAGCGCCCCTCTAAACGACTATGAAGCCACCAACGCTATCTGGTTTGAACTGGTGACCAGTCGGTCGGTGCGCCAAAGCTGGAGCTATGATTTTGCCGATTGGCAAGCCGCCGACGATGCCATACGTATTGTCACTAACCTAGCCTTTCCATCCCCTGCTACTATGTTGCTATTTCTGTTGGCCTATATTGGGCTTATTGGGCCTGCCAACTATATTATCTTAAACCAAATTGGTCGGCGCGAACTAGCATGGTTTACCATACCGATCTTCATTGGTATTTTCACAGGCGTGGCCTATTTTTCGGGCCTTAGTTTGCGCGGCGACACCGCTACAGTCAATCATTTGTCGGTGGTGCAGGCCTATCCTAACAGCGAGACCGCCCGCGTGGA
>CAZLPC010000302.1:0-4424 GCA_964561305.1 uncultured Anaerolineae bacterium | reverse complement strand
GTGCAGGCCCTGCCGGGTGATGCCGAGCGCGCCGGCCGCGCGCAACTTGTTGCCGGCGTGCCGTTGCAGGGCGCGGCGAATGAGGCGGATCTCCAGGCCACGAACCTGTTCAGGCAACTGCAGCGTATCGGTCGCGGCGACCTCGCCGGCCGGCACGCTGCGTAGATCGGCGAGCAGTTCCGGTGAACAGCGCTGCGGCGTCAACGCCTCACCCGGCGGGGTCAGGGCGACGAGACGCTCCACCTCACGCAGCAACTGGCGCACGTTCCCCGGCCAGGCGGCATTCTCGAACACCGCCAGCAGGTCCGGTCCGATGACCGGCACCGGGCGCGAGAAGCGCTGGCAGACCTGCCCGACGAAGCTGAGCGCGAGCAGTTGCTGTTGTTAGTAGAAGATGGCATGGCCGCCCGCGACCATCTTATTAAGGCCAACACGCGCCTTGTAGTCAGCATTGCCAAGCGCTATATGAGCCGAGGCGTGCCATTTCTTGATCTTATTCAAGAGGGCAATTTGGGATTAATGAAAGCCGTCGAAAAATTTGACTATACCCGTGGCTATCGCTTTAGTACGTATGCCACATGGTGGATTCGGCAGACCATTACCCGTGCCATTGCCGACCAAGGCCGCACCATTCGTGTGCCTGTACACATGTCAGATCGCATCCGCAATTTGTATAAAGTAGCCCGCGATTTAGAGCAACAACACGGGCGCAAACCCACCCCCGAAGAAATTGCAGAAGCACTTGATCTGGAACCGCGCAAGGTGCAATGGATGTTAAAAGTATCGTGGCGGCCACTTAGCCTAGAGCGCCCCGTTGGTGAAGATGATGAGAACGAGCTAGGGAACTTTATCGAAGATTATAGTATGCCTACACCCCTTCAAAGCGCCTATCAAACCCTATTGCGCGAAAAGCTAGAAGAAGTGTTGGCAACGCTTTCTCCCCGCGAAGCACGCATTTTGCGGCTACGCTTTGGCTTGCAAGACGGGCGCGGCTATACCCTTGAAGAAGTAGGGCAAAAGTTTGGCCTTACCCGCGAACGGATTCGTCAAATTGAAGGCAAGGCCTTACGGCGCTTGCGTCATCCACGCCGCTCACGCCAACTGCGCGACTTTACATAGAAGATTGGCTTCTTTATTAATTGATGCTGAAATAACTAGAACGCTGCATAATGATAGAATGTGGCGTTTTTTGATGTTAAAGATGAGGAACTTTATGGCCCAAAACCAATGGCAGAAAAACCGTCCATTTTTTATTGCGCTATTTGTGATGATGCTTATAGCTGCTTGTGGCGACACTGATGGCACACCCACACAAATTGCCCCACCAACACCTATTGCATGGCAGGTCGTTAGCGACCCCATTACCCAAGGAAGCGCACCCAATGTTAGGCTGACAGGGCGCTTAGATGAACATCTGGCCACTGTTTTTCAGATAACCTACTCTGCTGATGGACGGTTTTTAGCGACAATTAGTATCGGCGATCAGCGCGTAATTATCTGGGATACAAGTTCTGGAGAAGTGGTCAATAATGTAGGTACATTGCAACCCATCTGGGCATTTTTTAGCCCCAGTGCTGACTATTTTTATGTCATAGATAGCAACCAAGACATCAGCCAATGGTCAATGGAAAGCGGTGATCAAGTAGAGTCGTTGCGGGCCCAAACTGAAGCGGCTACCATCGGCTCAATTACATTTGGGCAAAATGGCAATTGGGTGGCCACTGCTGGCGAACGCGGCCAAGTTTATGTGATTGCGCTGGAGCCATTTGAAATCATCGCTATTATAAATGCACATCCAGTTGTGCCTGTCCCTTCTATAGCCCTTAGCACCGACGGCACACGCCTTGCTACAATTGGTGCAGAAAAACTGGTGCGAATATGGGATGTTGTCGCCAATGAGATGCTTTATGAAATCAGCGATCTCACTAATCCTCAAAAGGTGCTGTTTGCGCCTGATAACTCGCAACTGGCGGTCATAACCGATAGCGCCATTCGCTTGTATGGCACTGATGACTGGGCATTGCTGGGCACGATCCCAATTGTGCCAAATTCTGCCGACAACAATGCACACTTTAGCGCCGATAGCAGCAAAATTGTCACCTATGGACAAGCCACCAGCGTATATGTGTGGGATATTGGGCGGCGCAACTTATGGGTAGAGCTACCCAATCATCAGCGTGGCGTAAAACAGGCACTCTTTTCTGCCGACGAAAATCTCATGCTGACGGTTTCGGGCGTGGGCAACGTTTATTTATGGGATTTATCTACTGTAGAAGCAGCAACCAGCGAAGAAATAGATGTGCGGCGGGCCGAGCTACCCATACCTAACAATGTAGAAGTGCATAATGCGTGGTGGTCACCCGATTCACGCTTAATTACAGTTGCCGATTTTGTGGGCCGTGTGCTTATTTTGGGCGTACCACAATAAACCGCACAGGCCACCAACATTAATTTGTTAGTGGCCTGTGTGTATGGCGTGTGGTGTTAGCTACGGAAGAGTTCGCGCACGATAATATTACGTTGAATTTGGCTGGTTCCTTCATAAATTTGGAACACTTTCACGTCGCGCATCAGCTTCTCAACTGGATACTCGCGCATGAAACCATAACCGCCAAACACTTGTACTGCATCGGTAGTAATCTTCATGGCCGAGTCAGCAGCAAACGCCTTGGCCATCGAGGCATATTGGGCATTGCGCCCACCTTGATCCACCATAGCGGCGGCACGCCACACCAACAAACGAGCGGCTTCCACGTTCATCGCCATATCAGCGATCATGTGACCTACTGATTGGTGTTGATAAATGGGCACGCCAAAGGTCTCGCGCTCTTGCGCATAGCGGATGCTCTCTTCTAGGGCACGGCGGGCCACACCCACTGCCCCCGATGCAACTGGCGGACGGCTCTTGTCGAAAACCTTCATAGCAATTAAAAAGCCCGATCCTTCTTGATTGCTGATGAGATTGGCTGCTGGCACTTCTACATTTTCAAACGTAATTTCGGCAGTATCGGCAGCGCGTTGGCCCAGTTTATCAAAATGTTTGCTGATCGAGATCCCGGGCGACTTTGCGTCAATCACAAAACAGCTAAGGCCTTTATGACCAGCGCTAGGGTCTGTTACAACAAATACCGTAAAGTAATCGGCAACATTGGCATTCGAGATAAAGGTTTTGCTGCCATTGACGATGAACACATCACCTTTGCGCTCGGCGCGGGTACGCATACCCATAACATTAGAGCCAGCATCGGGTTCGGTCACACAATAGGCCGCCATCTGACCGTCGGCCATACGCCCTAGCCATTCTTTCTTTTGTTCTTCTGTGCCACCCACAATAATCGGTAGCGAGGCAAGGCTGTTTACAGTGAGTGCGGTGCTAATGCCAGAGCAACCGTAGGCCAATTCTTCGCCCACCACACATTCTTCTAGCGTGTTTGCACCCATACCACCGTATGCTTCAGGAATATTTAAGACGGTAAGGCCAAGCTGTTTGGCCTTCTCGACAATGGGCCACGGAAACTCGGCAGTGCGATCATAATGCTCGGCTTGGGGAGTAATTTCTTTGGCTACAAAATCGCGGACACTCTCTTGCAACATCTTTTGTTCAGATGTTAGATCAAACGAGACACCAGTTGTAGAGATAATATGTTCCATCTTAGGTATTGCTCCGAATCTAAAAAAGCTTTTAATTGAACGGCGATTTAATTACACATATTTTAGCACAAAATTGTGGCGTTCAAACAATTAAAAAGCCAATTTCGGTTATTGCCTAAAATTTGGAGTCCGCTTTTCGACGAAGGCTTGCACCCCTTCTTGCGAATCGGGATGCCGAGCAGCAAAATCTTGCAATTGAGCTTCTAGATCTAACATTTCCTCAAAGCTGTAATCCCACGATTTATGCAGCAGGCGCTTGGTTAGGCCCACCGCAGTTAGGGGCATATCTGCTAGTTGATTGGCTAGCTTGCTCACGCTCGCTGAAAAATCATCGGCTTCGGCAACCAGCGTACACAATCCCCACGATTTAGCTTCTTCAGCAGACATGCGCTGGCTACCATCGGCTAAAAGCAGTAGCTCTAGAGCTTTGGCTGTGCCCAGCAAACGCGGCAAAAAATAAGTAAGGCCACTATCGGGCACAAGGGCAATACGCGAAAAAGCGGCAAACACTAAGCTAGCCTTACTAGACATCACACGCAGATCGGTGGCTAGTGCAATACCCAAGCCAGCACCCGCCGCCACACCATTTAGCGCACCGATAATCGGCTTTTCGAGTTGGTGCATGGCCATCAACACCGGATTAAACTGGTTGCGGACGGTGTATAACAATGGCGTTTCGGTATCGAGTTCTGATAAATCTTGCCCAGAGCAAAAGGCCTTGCCTTCACCCGTTAACACGACCACCCGCACCTCTGGATTGCGTCCGCTGTCCT
>CAZLPC010000301.1:0-4432 GCA_964561305.1 uncultured Anaerolineae bacterium | reverse complement strand
AGTTTGTACCACACCCTGCACATGGACATGGCGTTCAGGTGGGATACGCGCCAGCGCCCATGCCCGAATATCAGCCTCTGTAACGGTTTTGTGCGAATTAGCCATGAATTTGCTCATTGATCTTATCTTGCATCTGTTTTGCAATAATGCTATAGTAAATATAGTTGTCCTACTAGCTCAATGGATAGAGCGTTACCCTCCGGAGGTAAAGGTTGAAGGTTCGAGTCCTTCGTAGGACGTACTAAAAACACCCAGTGGGTGTTTTTTTATTTTATGCGATTGGCTCAATCATCACCAGATAATGCAAGCCTACCTTGCCCCTGTTGCCTGCGGCGCGGGTACTGCCCAAAACCACTTCACCGGCCTGATAGGCCTTACGATAAACCCGAAACCATTTGCCACCGACCCATGGATCAATGGTTTGAACATCAAATTCGGTAGGCTCAAAACCGCGCAACCAACGCGGCAGCGCCGTCGCAGTGGCAGTATAGGCAACATAGACCCATGACGGCATTGTGAGTGTGAAGCGCAGGTGTTCGTCAAGTTCTAGGCTATAGTCGCTTTGCACCATCCGAATAGCAGGTAAGCGACTTAGCTCGACTGGAATTTTATAGAGTGTGGTTTCTTGATCGCTATAACAATAGTGGCCAATTTGCAGCAAATATGGTTCATAGCCTACCGACGGCCCCTTCACACTATGAACAATCTGCTCAACATCAGCATCATCTACATGGCGATGGGTGTAATCCGGATAAATGCCATGTTGATAGTGCGCGATAATCCCCAACCCCCCCACAATTGAAGCCAAAGGATGCATGGCTAAAATCTTTTCATCGCCAAATGTATCGCTCAACATCTTCACAAAAATGGGTACTTGAGAAGACCCACCTGTACGGGCCACAATATCAACTTGATCGGCGGTTATGCCCGCAAGGTCTAAAACAACCTTCAATCCTTCGGCGACCGCCTGCACTTCTGGCATAATCATGCGTTCAAATTGTTGGCGGGTGATTGCTTCGTGAATGTGAATCGGGTCATGATCAAATTGCAGCGTTACGGCTTCGTGGCGTGATAGCTCTTTTTTCACGCGCTCGATCTCTTTGAACAAGGCAAACCCCAAATTATTGCTCACCAACGCCTCTACACATTCAATAGCGGTGGGATTGGTGCTTTTAGCCTTAAAATCATAGAGGATTTCGCGGTATTCTGGGCGCGAGATTTCGGGCTGGGTTTGCCAGTTCAAGAGCTTATCGAGGATTTCATAGGGGAACAACTCGCGGTCAATACGAACTCCCTCGCCAAAATATTTCAGCAACGATTCCATAATACGCCGATCTAAATCATCGCCACCCACCAACACGCCATGTGTCGCTAGAATATCGGGTGGTTCTTCGCCGCCCACATCGGCTACTGTAAAGTCTAGTGTGCCGCCACCAAAGTCAAACACCAGCAGGCGTTGGCGTGTGGGACTATTGATGTGGTGCAGATAGGTCGCGCCCATCGGTTCGGCTTGAAAAAACACCTGTTCAAAACCAGCCCAGCGTGCGGCTTTGTGCAATATTTGTTCGGCGCGACGATCTATATCGGGATTGGTGGAAAAATGAACAGGCCGGCCAATCACAACTTCGGTGCAGGGCTGCCCTATAAAAGACTTGGCTTGCTCGCGTAGTTCACGCAGCAACTTCACCAATAGTTCATCCAGTGTATAAAAACGATCAAAGATGCGCGTGCCCTGATAGGTTCCATCGCGCAGGGCGGTTTTTACGGATTGCAACAAACGTCCGCGTGCACCTTCATCTGACCATGCATAGGCATCTTGCATAAACACAATAGGGCTACTTCCCGTTCCTGCCACCATCACCTCAAACTCACCGATATAGTGGCGTTTCCAGCGCACAGGGCGGCCTGTTTCGCGCTGGGCATAGGTTTGCATGGCGTGTGTACCTAAATAATGGTCGTGTTCGCGGGTGATATAGATGAGCGAAGGTAAAATTTGAGGGGTATCGCTTTGGTGATCAACATGAATCGCAGTTAGTGTATGGCCATCATAATAGGCCACAGCCGAATTGGTCGTTCCGAAGTCAATGCCAAGTCGCACAAATCGCCTCCTTTACTATAATATGAACTTTTATGAACCCTTAATTGGCGTAGAAGGCGTTCTATAATAGCTAAAGATCAGTGATGCTTCAAGTGTGCATTTTTAACGTATAGTGGTGATCAAATGTCGCCATTTTTGCTTAAAAATATCCACAAAAGCTGTGTGCATGGTATCTAGGGGACGATCACGATGGGCGATGAGGATCGGCTGGCTATAAAGCGGCGGCATCTCTGCTAGGTCTAAATAAACCAATTGACCATCCTCGACGGCTGAACGCACATAGCTTTCGGGCAAAAAAGTTACACCCTGCCCTTTAAGCACCAAACGCAAAGCCATCACCATCGGAATTGCAATCACCGCACCGCCACTTCCATGCCGCCCATGTTCGACTACTTCGTCCATAAAAGCCGTCATTTGTGGAAACATTGAAACCCGAAAAATGGTGTGGTCATAAATGGCATAAATCGGCAACGGCTGGCCAACAGTAGCCGCCAAAGGATGCCCCGCCCCCACCACACACCGAATGGGGTCTTGCAAATGTGCCAACTTCGTCATTTGCACGTCTAGTACAGGCGCGTTAACCAATCCCAAACGGATTACATTATCGCGGATGAGATCAAAAGTAGTGGCTTTGTCGCGCTCCCGAATCCAAATATCAATAGTGGGGTGTTGCTGCCGAAATTGATCGAGTACATCTACTAAAAAACTGAGAATAAATGGTGTAGGGGCTGCAATACGCACTGCACCCACCTTATCTGCCCGATAATCAGCAGCCATCTGCAAGCCATCGGCCATAACCGCTAGCATCCGTTGGGCATAAGGTAAAAATCGCTCTCCTAGAGGGGTCAGTTTTAAGGTGCGCCCATGCCGCTCAAACACTGTCCCCCCTAATTCAGCCTCCAATTGAGCAATGCGTGTGCTAACAGCTGGTTGGGTAAGACCCATTGCATCCGCAGCGCGTGTAAAGCTCCCTTCGCGCACAGCGCGTTCAAAGGCCTCTAGTTGTGTCAGTTCCATAGCTAAACATCCTAAAATTAGATAAGATCACGCTAGTAATGGTGTCATCTTAAAAGGATAAATGAAGCATGGCCGCTATTCAACAAGAAAAATTAGCCCAAGCGATAGCAATATTGAACGAACAAAATGTAGACGTATGGCTGACATTTGTGCGCGAGACTAGCCATAATGCTGACCCAGCCTTGCCCTTGATCTTGGGTTTTGATGTCACTTGGCAATCGGCTTTTATTGTGACCAAAAGCGGACGCAAAATTGCTATTGTGGGGCGCTATGATGTCGAAAATATTCAACGCATGGGCGCGTATGACACCGTCGTTGGCTATGATGAGAGCATCCGCACTGCGCTTCGCAATACCCTTGCCGAGGTAGGGCCCCAAACCATCGCGGTCAACTTCTCTAGTAGCGATTCTTCAGCCGATGGCTTGTCGCATGGCATGTATTTGGCGCTGATTAATTATTTAGCCGATATGCCCTATACTTTCATTTCTGCCGAAAATATATTGCGGGCCTTACGCGGGCGCAAGTCGGCCAGCGAAGTTAGCCGTATCCGCGCTGCCGTCAATTTAACCGCCACTATCATAGATGAGATTACTGCCTATTTACAGCCCGGCCTATCAGAGCGCGATATTGCCGATTGGATTCATGGCCGCTTTGCCCATTATGGCGTAACACCCGCATGGGAACGCGCCTATTGCCCAATTGTGAACTGTGGGCCAGATTCGCCCATTGGCCACAGCGCCCCCTCAGAAAAATTTATCGCCCAGCCCGGCCACCTGATTCATATTGATTTGGGCGTAAGCCTTGATGAGTATGTGTCTGACATTCAGCGCGTGTGGTATTTGCAGCCAGCAGCCGAAGCAGAAGTGCCCGCCGAGATTCAACGCGCCTTTCAGAGTGTAACAGGGGCAATTAAAGCCGCTTCTGAAAAATTACGGGCTGGTGTGCGCGGCTATGAAGTAGACAGTGTAGCGCGGGATTATATCATAGAGATGGGGTATCCGCCCTATCAGCACGCCTTAGGGCATCATATTGGGCGCACTGTCCATGATGGTGCAACACTGCTGGGGCCACGCTGGGAACGCTATGGCAACACCCCTGAAGGCTTGGTCGAGGTGGGCAACATTTTTACACTAGAGTTAGGTGTAGAAGTAGCTGGGCATGGGGCTGTGTCTTTAGAAGAAGATGTTTTAGTAACCGAAAGCGGCATAGAGTGGCTGATGTTACCCCAGCTTGAACCGATCATCATTCCCTGTTAGCAAGCTATGCAAAAGCCTTGACAGGGCCCCGCGATTGTTTATAATAATTAAACAAATTGCG
>CAZLPC010000300.1:0-4433 GCA_964561305.1 uncultured Anaerolineae bacterium | reverse complement strand
CATGGGGCACGGGCAAAACCTTCTTGCTACATCAAATCGAGCGCGAAATTCAGCGCATGATGCGCCACCACGACGACACCATCCGTCGCCAGCGCGGCCAACGCTCTGATGCTGTGCCAATGCGCGTGCTAACGGTGGAGTTTGATGCGTGGGCCTATAATACGAGCGATGTATTGTGGGCGAATTTAGTGCAAATTATTTTTAAGAAAATCGAAGATCAATTTAAGGGCTTAGAAAAAGCGCGTTTTGTCATCTCGCGCAATCTCGCCCGCGAGTGGCGGCGCTTGTTGCGCCAGCTGTTTTATGTCTTGTTGATGATTGCCGCCGTTGGAACTGTGTTGTACCTGATTCTGACGCAAATCGAAGCCGATTTCTTAACCGATACGTTGGCGTTGTTGGGCTTGCCAGTGTTTGTGGTCATCTTCCGCGATATTGTGCGCGTGGTGGCCACTCCCCAAAGCCGCCAAATGGCCAGCATGGTCTCTAATAGCACCCGCAGTTATCGTGACCGCCGCTTTATCACAAGCATTTTGTCAGAGCGCGACCGCGAACGCGACACCATGGCCCGCGTCTATGAAGATATGCGAAAAATGCTAGATGCCCTGCCCCCCAATACGCGCATTGCCGTGTTTATAGATGACCTTGATCGCTGTAAACCCGACCGCGTAATTGAGGTGCTAGAGGCCATTAATTTGTTGCTGGCTTTTAAGCAGTTTTTGGTTTTTATTGCGATAGATACCCGCGTCGTGGCTAGTATTGTCGAAGCCAACTATGAAAACACGCTGGCCCGCGCCGGCATTAGCGGCTATGAATATCTCGATAAAATTGTACAGTTGCCTTTTAATGTGCCGCGTGCCCGCCCAAGCGACCTCTATACCTATCTGAATACACTTATCCAAGCCCCTGCCGAAGAGCAACCCGCCGCCACCGGATCGTTTCGGGTTCCGTTAATCAACCGCTTGGGCGAGTTGCCTCTGTTGGGTAACAAGAAAGTTGCCGAAGACAATGAAAGCGGCTTGTTTGTCGGAACGACTGCCATTGACATTGACTTTGCTATATTAGAGCAAGAAAACGAAGCCGATGTACGCGCTGAAGATTTGGTGGTTGTGCCGTTTACCTATACCGAGCGCAATGCGTTTCGGTCGTTTAGTCGCTTTATGGACCCCACTCCGCGCCACATTAAGCGCCTTGTCAATGTGTATCGGTTGGTGCGAACCGTAGCCACGCGCCAAGAGCAACCCCTCTCCGATATTACGCCGCCTAAGCTGTTACTGTGGTTGTTGCTCAGTCAGCAATGGCCCTATGCCACTGCTATGATCCTTGATGCCCTGCGCCGCCTAGAGGGCAAAGAGACAGACCTCGAAAGCCTGTATGAACTGGTGGCCGATACGCTGGATCAAGACTCGCGTCATCGCAAGCTAGACTATGACAACTTCATACTCGATGAGATCATCCAACACTATGGCAAGCATGTTAGCGGACAAGATATTGAGGCATTACAAATTTTAACGCTGAATTTCCACCCGGCGTTGGTCAGCGAAATTCGGGCCTATACCGAATAAGTGCAAGATAGGCGACCACTGCTTCAGTTTGCAAAGTGGCATAGTGATGCCGTTCTATGAGGGCAATGCCGATATACTGGCCCAAAATGCTTTGCATTGGAGCAGTATTGATCTATAATTTTGTTTGTAACATTGTGTCTTTGTTATAGTGGGGAGTATGTATCGGATGCTTACAATCCTTGTTGCCCTAGATGATAGTATCGCGCAACAAGAACTGGTCGAAATGCTCCGCACCATTTACCAAAACAAAGTTAGCATTTTGCAACCACAATATGAGGGCCATCTTGAAACCCTCATCACTGAACATTATACCGACATTGTTTTCATCTCATTAGATCAGGCGTTGTTGCGCCGCATTCGGCGCGAAACCGATGAACCCGTCATTATCGCCATTGGCCCCAGTGGCAAAGATGAATATGAGCTTGAACTAATCGGCGAGGGGGTGCAAGATATTTTGCACGCCACCGATCTCAATCATAAGCGGCTGCTGCGTACCATAGAATATGCGCGCCGCCGCCACCACAACCTATTAGAAGCCACCAGCTTTATGCGCCTAGAGCGCGATATTGCCCAGCGCATTACGATGCAATCGCTGTTAGAACTTGTGATTGACATTATTATGCGGCGCATTGGGGCTAAGGGTTGGGTGGGGCCAGAAAGCGACACCTTAACTGTGTTAAGCAAAATTGGGCGCGTCAGCTTTGTTCCGCCCGATATGCCCCTGCGTGATGTTGTGCTGCATCCTAGCTTGTTAGGCGAACTTTTTAGCAACGACACCAGCAATGTCTCGGTGGTGTTTGACTTGCCCAATAACCATCTGTTGCTGGCATTAGAGCGCAACAAAGAGCGCAAGGGTTTTGTTAGCCTAGAGGGAATAACCTATCTGCCACCCAGTGCTGACCAATTGCGCTTCTTGCGCTACTTGTCGGGGCGCTTGGTGATGGCCCTCGAAAAAGTGCAAGCCCACGAACGGATGCAGTATCATATTCGGCAAATGACCAACCTCTACAAAATTAGCGTCAGCATCACCAGCACCCTTGCCAAAGAAGACGCGCTAGAGCTTGGGGCGTGGGGCTTGGCCAGCTTACTAGAGGTCGGCGGCGCGTTCTCTTGCGACTTTGACCCTGCCCGCAATGTGTTGGTGGTAAGTGGCCGCCACAGCACCTATCAATTAGACCCCTATTTGCCAACCCACGATACTGTGATTGACCTCAACCGACTGCGGTCGTTGGCGATGGGCTTGCAAACAGGTGTCATTCTGCGCGACGCTCTGCCCCCCGACAGCGAACTCCTTTTCGAGCTCAATTCGCTATCATCTACGGCCTTAATGGTGTTGCCGTTGCTGCACGATGACCAACTAGTGGGCGCGATCATCGCCTGCCACGATGATCATAGCCGCCGCTTTTTGCCCGATGACTTGGCCGTGTCCCAAAGTTTTGCTATTTATTTAATGACCGTTTTGCACCAAGCTAACCTCTATGCCCATGTGCGCCAGTTGCAAGAAGCTAAAAGCGAGATGATCCAGCGCGTCTCGCATGATCTCAAAAACCCTATCAATTTACTAGAAGGCTATGTGTCGCTATTGAAAGAAGACCTAGCACCGTTTAGCAACGAGCAAACCTTATACTTCGGCGCAATTGAGCGCAGCATTCACGTAATGAATGACTTGGTGGGCGACATTTTGGTGCTAGAGAAGGTCGAAACGCTCTCTGACACACCCATGCAGCCCATTAACATGGTCGAGATTGTGCGCGAAATTATGCAAACCGCTTCCCAAGAAGCCCAACTTAAAAGCCAAACACTCTTGCTGAACATGCCACTAGACGAGTGCTGGGTGTTAGGTGATCCGATGCAGCTTGCACAGGCCGCCCAAAATTTAGTGGGCAATGCGCTTAAATACACTCCCAACGATGGCACTATCAACGTGCGCGCCAATGCCATAGATGGTGAATTTTGGTTTGAGGTAGAAGACGACGGCTATGGCATTTTGCCCGAACGACGTGAACGCCTTTTCGAGCGGTTTTATCGCGCCCAATCGCCGGGCACAGAGCACATTAAAGGCACTGGCTTGGGGCTATATTTAGTTAAAACCGTCGCCGAGCGCCACCGCGGTCATGTTTGGTATCAAAGCGCCCCCGAACGCGGCAGTATCTTTGGCTTTCGTATTCCATTGCGGCCTACTTAAGATTCTATTGCACCAGTGCCAAAATCCGTTTATAGTTTAAAAAAACAAATATTGCCTGTGCCAAGAGGTACTGAATGTTATGGTGATGTCTCCAGATATTCTATTAGGCTACCTAGAAAGCCGCGATCCGAAAGATCGCGAAACCGGCCTTATTTGGGTGGCCCGTTATCATTATGATGACTTTTTGGGCGATGTGTTGCGCCTCTTGCAAGACCCCATCGCCGATGTGCGCGAACAAGCGGCCCAAACCCTTAGCGTTTTGCATCGGCCCATTAGCATTCCAGCATTAGTAGATGCCCTTTATGATCCCTCTTATACAGTGCGTTTTACGGCAGGGTGGGCGTTGGTCGGCTTTGGCAATGCGGTGATCGAGTTGGTGAAGGCGGTCTTACTCTCCGACGATAAACCGGCCCGCTTGGCTGCCTATCAGGTGCTTTCGCGGCTAGACACACCCGAATCGCGGGCGGTCTTAAAAGAATTGTGGCGCGACGAGTGAACTCACCACCATTTCTCAAAAATGATGCCAGATAGCATTAAAATTTCACACAAAATTCATGGACAAGCCTTTAGAATGGACGTACAATAAATATAGATTGTAGGAAGTCCAAAGGGGCAACGATGATGGATGTGATGGAGCAATTTAACCATAAGCGTACTTTTGCAATAGCAAGTGTCGGTGTGATTTT
>CAZLPC010000299.1:0-4462 GCA_964561305.1 uncultured Anaerolineae bacterium | reverse complement strand
TCGTTCGAGCGGCTCGGAGCGGTTCAGCAACACGCTGACGGATCGAAACATCGCCCACGCCTAAAATTTTGGCGGCCAGCAAAGCCGCATTATCAGGCGACAGTACCACCGCCGGCGCAACGCCACTTGGCATCCGCAACGAGGAGTACACATCGGCCCCCGCGAAACTGCTAGAAGGTG
This sequence comes from uncultured Anaerolineae bacterium, assembly GCA_964561305.1. Lineage (GTDB taxonomy): Bacteria > Chloroflexota > Anaerolineae > Aggregatilineales > J027 > J027. Next base: position 4,282 of record CAZLPC010000299.1, on the reverse strand, counting down.
GCGGGCACGCGATGACGGGCGCGGTCACTTGAGCATCAGTAAAGCCGCTAAGTGCGTTCGAGCGGCCTGCAATGGTAATATAAACTTTGGGGCGTGGATCGGCCTCATAAGTGGTGATGATGTCTAGGGCCCGCGCTGGCACTTTATGGGCAGAGCCAATCCGCATTTCATAAGGCACTTCTAGTTTTTTAAGCGTGTCGGCAATAGCTTGGGCATGATCAAGGTCGGCTTTTGATCCCATTAAAATAACAACCAAGGCGTTGGTCATAGATGCTCCTTATTTATGATGGCAGTTGATAATTGGTCAATACAGCAGTGATACGCTCGGTGGCGGGTTGGGGGCCGGGCTGAAAGGCTTGGCCCGTCAGACGTTCATACGCTGAAATATACCGCGCTGCGACTTGGGCAATAAAATCATCGGGCATGGGGGGCGCTTCACCATCCCCCTTATAGCCTTGTGCAGCAAACCACTTCCGCAAATATTCTTTGTCAAAATTTTCAGGCTCATCAGTTTGGCCATAGGTTTCGGCCACCCAATAGCGGCTTGAATCGGGCGTGTGAATTTCATCCACAATCGCCAATTGCCCATCTATTAAGCCAAATTCGTATTTGGTATCCACCAAAATCAAGCCAGCCGCTTCAGCAACGGCTTGGCCACGGTTGAAAATAGCGATGGCCGCCGCCTCGACTTGTTCATAGAGGCTTTGCTCAACAATGCCGCGCTCAATAATTTCATCACGGGTCAGGCGTTCGTCATGTGCGCCGCCTGTGGCTTTGGTGGTGGGGGTAATGATGGGCGTGGGGAGTTTGTCGTTTTTCTGCAAGCCATCGGGCAATTCAATGCCATAGGGCTTGCGCTCACCCGCCGCATACAGCGTCCATAATGAGGTGCTGGTAACACCTGTAATATAACCGCGCACAATGATCTCAACTGGCAAGACCTCCGCCTCGCGCACCATCATCACATTGGGATCGGGCACATCTAACACATGATTGGTCACAATGTCTTGCACATGACCAAACCACCATGCGCTTAGTTGGTTTAGCACTTGGCCCTTATAGGGTATAGCGCCCAACACGACATCAAACGCCGATACGCGATCCGTCGCTATCAGCGCCCGAATACCCTCACGCGCATACATATCGCGCACTTTGCCCGATTGTTTGGCCCCCCACCCCTCAACCGTCACCGATTGCACACGATGGGGAATTGCACTCAATAACTCTTGGTGTGAAAGCATGTAGTGTCCTTGTCTCTCCTAAAAGTTCAACCAAACTATGCAAACTTGATGCCATTTTGGAATAATCGCAACCCCAAATTACCTGTCTCGCCGCGATGATAGCGCGGATGTTGATAGGGGAAGATGTGATTTTCGGGATGTGGCATTAGGCCCATCACGTTACCCTGTGGATTGGTAAGCGCGGCGATGTTATACGCCGAGCCATTTGGGTTATGGGGATAGCCCGCCATCTGTCCTTCGGCATCGGCATATAAAAGAGGGACCAAGCCCGCATTCCAAACCGCATCGCGGCTTTCCTCATCAGCAAAAGCCACGCGCCCCTCACCATGTGCCACCGGACAATATATCAAACCTGTTAGGCTATCCATAAAAATACTCGGCGTATCCAGATTGGGTTTCAAATAGACCCAACGACATTCAAAACGCCCCGATTGATTATAAGTGAGTGTGACTGTGCGCCGACCATTATGATTAAAGTCTGGGCCGGGCAACAAGCCCGCTTTCACCAACACCTGAAAGCCATTGCAAATGCCCAACACAGGCCGGCCCGCCGCCACAAAGGGCGTAATCATATCTTGCAAGCGATACGCTAGCTCTTTGGCCCATAGCACACCCGCCCCCAAGTCGTCGCCATAAGAAAAGCCGCCGGGGATAATCAACATTTGATAGTCGTTGAGGTACTTTTCGCGGGCCAATAGTTGGTTGATATGGACAATTTCGGGTATGCCACCGGCCAACTCTATCGCCATAGCTGCATCCAAATCGCGGTTTGTGCCATTGGCGTGCAACAGCAACACACGCGGCTTGCTGAATTTGGGTGCGGGAACTGATTTTTCAAAGCGCAGGCGTGGCAAAGCGGGTATGGGAACAAATTCGGGATGCTGCCCCAAATCAATATCTCCCCATGCAAGGGCTAAGGCTTGAACAGACATGTTGATGATGGTATCCACTACCAACATCGGTTCAGCCGAAACTTCGCCCAAATAAGCAAACGGCACATCAGCAAACAACGCCTCAAAAGCGGCTTGGTGTTCGGGCAAAATTTCGACCACAAGCCGTCCCAAAGACTCACTGAATAGGGCGATATAATTGGGGTGTAGGATGTTCTCTAGGGTAATTTTTGCGCCCAAATTGCCCCCAATACACATCTCGGCAAGCGCCACCCCCAACCCACCTTCAGAGAAATCATGACAGGCTTGGATATATCCCGCTTGGATCGCTTGATAAAGAACACGGTAGAGGCGCGGCGCGTCTAGCTTGGGTTGTGGAACAAGGCCACCTGTGGCCCCGGCTAGGTTGAAGTGATGGCTACCGCCCATTTCGGCGCGGGTTTCGCCCAATTGATACAGCAAGTTGCCCGCTTTTTTCAGGTCAGATGTAACAGTTTTTTGCACATCTGGCACAATGCCAATCGCCGAGATCAGCAGCGTACCGGGTATAGCATGGCGGCTGCCATCGGCGGCGGTATATTCGTTATTGAGGCTGTCTTTGCCAGAAATAAACGGTGTACCATAGGCCATAGCTGCGTCATAACAGCCTTGCACACAACGCACCAAACTCCCTAAGCGATCCGATAGCTTGGGATTGCCCCAGCAAAAATTATCCAAAATAGCAATTTGCGAAGGATCGGCCCCCACAGCAACCACGTTCCGAACGGCCTCATCCACAGCAGCCCACGCCATTGCATAAGGATCGATCTCGCCAAATTGGGGACATATCCCGTTGCCAATCGCCACGCCTTGCACCGCGCCGTCTTTGGCCACATGGCCTGTGTCACGCGGCACAATCACGGCAGCGTTGTTGGGGGTGTGTTCGGCATAGCCAGCAAAGGGCTTCACCACCGAACCGCTTTGAATTTCATGATCATAGCGGCGCACAACTTCCTCTTTGCTGCGAATGTTGGGATGCGACAGCAAAGCGAGCAAGGCTGGGGCATAATCTTCTGTTTGGTAACGACGGCCTATGCTGGCTTGGGTAGTAGTCGGCGACCACGCCGCCGCTAGGTGCATGGTAGGGATGCCATTATGCAGAAAATCCATGCTCATTTGGCCCACAACACGCTCACCGTAACATAAGGTAAGGCGGCCCGTCGGTTCAAATGTGCCAATGCTAACAGCTTCAATATCTTGGCCGGCAGCAATCGCTTGCAATTGTGGCCACTTATCGGGCGAAACCGCCAACACCATACGCTCTTGGGCTTCACTTAGCCAAATTTCCCACGGATCAAGGCCGGGATATTTTAGCGGCACATCTTGTAATTGCACGGTTACGCCAATGTCTGCACCCATTTCACCCACTGCCGACGACAAGCCGCCCGCCCCACAGTCGGTAATGGCGTTATAGAGGCCAGCATCGCGAGCTTGCAAAATCACCTCTTGCACTTGTTTCTCGTGGATAGGATGACCAATTTGCACCGAGCTACCCGCTACTTGGCCGGTTGTGCCGTCCATTTCCATGCTGCTAAAGGTTGCGCCGCGCAAGCCGTCGCGCCCGGTGCGCCCGCCAATCACGACAATCAGATCGTTGGGCTGTACAGTGGTCGGGTTCGATCCATGCGGCAAAATGCCTAAACAGCCACAATACACCAATGGATTGGCCGTATAGCCCTCGTGATAGAAGATTGCACCGTTGACCGTTGGAATGCCCATTTTGTTGCCATAGTCTTCGATGCCATGTACCACCCCATCGGCAATGCGGCGCGGATGCAACACCCCTTCGGGCAAATCAGCAAGCGAGATGTCTTGGGGCCCAAAACACAATACATCTGTATTGGCGATTGGCCGCGCACTTACACCCAATACATCCCGAATCACGCCACCTACGCCCGTATTGGCCCCGCCAAACGGCTCAATCGCCGAGGGGTGATTGTGGGTCTCGACCTTAAATGCTAGATCGAACTGGTCATCAAAAGCGATGATGCCCGCATTGTCCACAAATGCCGAGCGCACCCAGTCTTTATTCAGTTCTTCGGTGGCGCGGCGAATGTAGGTTTTCAGCAGGCCATTGATGCCAACAAAGGCAAAGTTGCCGCCCGCCAGTTT
>CAZLPC010000298.1:774-4463 GCA_964561305.1 uncultured Anaerolineae bacterium | reverse complement strand
CTTGCTGGGTGGCCACATCCCACACATGCACCGATCCTGTCACGCCCCCCGCGGCAATCAGCTTGCCATCGGGCATAATGGCGGCACTGGTGATGCCTTGCACTGGCCCCAACAACGTCATCAGGACGGCGGCAGTCTTAATATCCCACAGGCGCACCGTTCCGTCCAAGCTACCGCTTAGGATCAGTTGGCTGGTGCTGTCATAGGTCACGCTGACGACATCATTACGATGGCCGGTTAAGATGGCGATAGGCGTGTTTTCGGTGGCAAGCCACACGCGCACGGTCAGGTCGCTACTGGCAGCAGCAATGGTCGTCCCGTCGGGACTATAGGCCACATCCCACACGGTGGCCCCCATGGGCCCCCACTCGCCCTCGATCCGATCTTCAGCGATGTTCCATTGCCACACAGTGCCGTTGGTACTGCCCAACAGCAGAAAGCGCCCATCGGGGCTGAAGGCCGGCCCCGCCGAGATGATACGGTCTGAGACAAGGCGCGCAACTTCTTCGCCACTGGCTACATCGCGCACAATCACCACCGATGTATTGTCCGCCGAGGCCACGCGCCGCCCATCGGGGCTAAAGGCCAAATTTCTCACCCCGTTGCTGTGTCCACCCCAAATAACGGCGTTGGCGAGATCGTCGCCGTTGCTAATGGTGATGGGGACAAAGGCGCTGAGATCGAGCGTCTGTTGGGTATAGACCATCGAGGCTGCCAGTTGACCGATGGGTGCGTCAAGGTTGGTGCGTTCGCCACGCGGCGCAAAGCCAAAAATAAGGCTAACGGCTTGCACATCGATCTGGATGGCGGCAATCACCACATCAAGGCCTTCGGCCGCAAGATCTAGGCGGGCAGCAGCATAAGGGCCATAGGTGGTGCTGGTGGGTTCACTTTCTACGACAAAACCTTCGCCCAAGCGTTGTTGCACCACATCAATCACGGCGCTGGCAGTGGTGGCCTCATCGGATGCAAACCGCGCCGTAAACAACGGCGACATCACCTGAAAACTGAGATCGCCACTGACAAACTCATTGAGTCCTTTTTCGAGCATGGTGGTGGTAGGGGCCAGCACCACTTCGCCTGCCGAGGTGCTGGTGCTGGCCCATGTGGCGGGATAAGTAAACTGAAATGTGCCGTCACTGGTCGAAAAAACAGTGGTCTCGCCACCGTCTTGGGCCCCAATGGGTTGGGGCATATAGAAGCCCCACAGTATGGCACTTAGCAATATTAGCACTCCAAATCGGCGCATGATGTTGTCTCCTGTTGGCTGTAATTATTTTTCGGCGCTGATTGTAGCACAAAATGGCAGCGATCAGATTGGAATAGTGAGCGAAGATTTACGCCGAAATAGCATGGGCTGAAAATAGTACAATTGTTTGTAACAACTTTTGTTATCGTGTTAGGATTTGCTTGCACGTCAGAAAAATATCTATATAATATTTATTATAATTCAAAATTTGATTTCGATTTGCATATATAGGGAGTAGGGCGATGCCATTGGACTATGAAGCATCTAAAACACTAGTCAGTCGGGTTGTCGATCAATTGTTTAATCGGGTTGCCAACCACCCCACCGACTTTCTTAGGAACTATAATGCTTTTACGCTTAAACGCGATATTTTGATGTATATGGTTATTTTGCAAGAACGCTTAGGGACGATTGAGCCAAGCGTTTTATGCTTTTTAATTGCAGGCTATTATGGCGATGAGGCCGATTTGCCCCCAACTGCCGAAAGACTGATTAGCAATATTATTTTTGTTTTAGAAACCGAGTATGAAGACCTTTTAACGGGTACTTTTTTTGGAGACGGGGCCGCTATTCAGCTAACGCCCGATGCGCTTAAAGCCATCAAAGATGTTTTTGCCGAACGTTTCCAAACCGCCGATGTTTTTAACGCCGCCGGTCCCACCTTGTTTGATTTTGTGGCCGAAGCGAATCTGATTGAGCCGCATGTATCCAGTTTTCCAAAATTACTCGCCGATGAACTGCGGCGCGTTTTGGGCCCCACCCTCAAGATTGAACCTATCCCCAACAGCGCCCGTCAAGGAGAACTGAATGGGGCTGCCTATGACGGCGAGTTGTTTCACCTTAGCCATAATGAGGCCAAGTGGCACTGCATTTTGGCGGTGGTAGCCAATCAAGGCGCTTTTACGCAAGCCTTTTTAGAGCATTGGGCACTGCGGGCCAGCAACGCCCGTACCGTTCTACAAAACACGGTTGCGGGCCGCATCAATATTTTGCTGATTGCCTCTGACTCGTCAGACACTGCTGTTACTGAAGAAGCCGTAGACATCCCATATTTTTATCATGCGTGGCCTATGGCCGCCTATGGCATGATAACCGGCCTAAAAGACCTTGCCGACAACTTTGAGCCAGCCAAGGTGGCGGCCCAGCTTAACCTTATTTTTCCGGATGAAATGACGGCGCATTTCTTAGAAACACCGGGCCTAGAGCGCATTGCAAAAAAATTGCAAGGGCGGTAGTCGTTCCAGTTTGTTGTCTGCCGCCCACCGACGACTTTGAAAACGGTCAACCCTCTCAGTTGTTTCAAGCCTTGTTGTTAAAACAGGTAGACGGGGTGCCTATGCCCTTATTTGAAGATGATTTTGATGCCGAGACAACCCCACAACCCATCATCAGCAACAGCATTAACTATAAAGGGTATCTGGTGAGGTGGTTGCCGTTTGAGATTGATGAATCTTTAGACCCTGCTACGCTGCAAGGCTGTGGGGTGCGTGACGGTATAGAACTATTGGTGTGTACTTATCAAGATTTGTTGAAGGAAAAAGTTGCAAAATCGATCATAAACAGCGATAATTATACATTATCGAAAGAATTGGCAAAGTTGTTAACTAATGTTGCAACGCGCACCTGTCGCTATCATAACCGCCAATAAGCTAAGGTAGCACCATGATAATCAATATTGAAGATGCAGAGTCGTTTCGGCGGCTACAACAAGAACTTGATAACCCAAATATCAGCCTTGCCCGTGTGATAGAAATGCGGACACTGGCCCAAAAGCAGTTGCGGCGCTTGGCTAAAACACCGAACCTGAAGCGGGCTATCGTGCGCTGGCGGCGTATCTATCAACAAGCAGATCGCCTGTATCGGATAGCGGTGGCGGCTAAAAGCGAGTCACCTGTAAAAGGGGGCGGGTTGCCGGTTTATAACAACCCCGAAACTCTGCGCTTGCTAGACCTGTTATATAACCTAGAAGCCCCACCCCGACCACAACCCACAACACTGCCACGCAAGCCTGATGCCGCGCCGCCTTATCAATCGAACCAGCCGGGTGCGCCGCGCTTCGGCGATCCTGAAACCATCGCCCTGCTTGAAGAACTATATGCTCAAACGGATTGAATAGTAGGACTTGATTGATGGCTCTCATTGACGACTTGCACACCATCGCCATTGAAGATGAATACACCATTAAAAACTATCGTCACGGCAAGGGGTTTACGGTGGTATTGGTGGTGGCCCAAAACGAGTTTGACGTGCAGGTGTCGCAGCACAGCATTGCCGAAGAACTAAAGTTCAAGATTCTCTATTTGACCAATGCACAATCAAAAATAGATCCCGGCGTTTTTGATTGTGTAAACCGCAAAATGATGGAAAGAAACGGCGCAGTGCCGACGCTGGCTTATGGCTATGATCCAGTCGAAGATGCTTTTACGCTGGGCTATATCTA
>CAZLPC010000298.1:0-764 GCA_964561305.1 uncultured Anaerolineae bacterium | reverse complement strand
ATGATCTAGACGACTTAATTGCATTGCAACTTCAATTTACGGGCATTATCAACAGTGTCTATCCTAGATTAGTCAATCTGAACGATGAAATTAAGGCTTTTGTTGAGGCCTGTGGCAACAGCCCACGCATGAAAACCCCACCTCAACTTCCGTCTAATCGCTAAAACAATCAAAGGCATACCACCGATGGTATTTTTACGCATTCTGCACGCGCTCTATGATAACGCCGCCCAAAGTAACACCAACCCACGTTGGCTTCAGCCCAATGTGGCGTTTGAAGAAGTCATTGCTTATGATCGCGGCACCATTGCGCTACGCACCACCCGTGACCCCAACCGCATTATCTTTTCTGCGTCGGTGTGGTCATTGGCCGGCCTTTCAGAAACCGAGCAAAATGACATTGTTGGGCAAGCGATGCGTTACAATGGCGATAGTCGGTCGCGGTTTATGTTGGGCTTCGATAAAGCGCAAAACGCGCTGGTTGTAACGCGCTTTGTCCCGCTAGACCCTGATAAGCCCGAATTAAGCCTAGAGTTGGCTTTACAAATGCGCGCCGAGCTGATTGAACACATTACAAGCGACGAAAGCATCTTTACGCCCGAGGCCTGATGATGACCACACCCCAACCGCCAAGTCTGTTCATCTCTTATAAGCGTGGCGACGCTATCTGTGAAAACATTATTTCATCGGTCGAACGTTATGCGAGAGAGGCTGGTTTTGTTCCACACCACGACCGCAGGACGATTCCGTTGGGCGAAGAGTGG
>CAZLPC010000297.1:913-4469 GCA_964561305.1 uncultured Anaerolineae bacterium | reverse complement strand
GGGTGCTTCATCCAATGATAGCAAGTGCAGCCGTTGCCGCCACTCGCTCAACTGTTGGCGTATCTGGCGCTCGACCGCTTGACGCTCATCTTGCCAGATTGCATACAGCTCGGCGCTGGCTTCTTCCAACAACAACGCTAATTCGGTCGCGGTTGCTTCATCTGTCAAATCAACAAACCAGCTTGGCTCCACATGGGCAGGCAGCACATCAGCATATAGTGCTTCGCGCAAGCGGCGTTCTATGTGCCCCAACAACTTAGGGATTGCCATTCGCAACGGTACAACATAATAGCTGCGTGCGGGTCTGCCTCTGCTTTTTGTTTTTGCTTTGAAAGATTTTTCGTCAGGGTTCCCCCCTAAGTCTTCATCGAGAGAAGGTATAGGCTGACTTTCTGACAGAAAACCCAACGCCAACAATTGCTCTAGGCCGCGGCGGGTAGAACTGTCGTCAGGTTGTGCCCCAAAAATTGTCGCCGCCGCTTTCAACTCATTAAGCGTGAAGGGGCTGGTTAGGCATTGGCGCAACAAGGCCGTTTGGATGAGGTCATAGACCATCGCGGCGTTGGCGTGATCTTGAATGAAGCGTTTGCCATGGGGTGATAAATTATGCATCCCCAAAATCATCTCGCGCAAGCCATCGGGAACGCCTTGAGGAAAAACAGTCGCGTTTAGGTCATCGCGCCAAGTCTGCTCGGCAATGCGTTTCCAGATACGCTGATTGAGGTCGGTTAGCCATTGCTCGGCTTCGCCACCGGCTTGCAGCCAGTCGGCAATGTCTTTGTGCTCGATAGAGATATAGGCATCTTGAACCGCAACAGTTGACCCCGCTAGCGCCTTGATGAGCAAATCCTTTACGCGAAGGGTGTTATCGCGCCCAGCACGGTCGTTATCTAGCACCACTGTTACCCATGGCGCACTGTGTAAACGCTGCACCAGTGCTTCGGGCAAAACGCCGGTGGCACTACCCACTGTGATCACATTCACTTTGTCGCCGATGGCTTGAAAGAGCATGTCACAGTCTTTCTCTCCCTCTACCATAATCACGGGTAGGGTGGGATCGTCGAGGCAGCCATACCACACGTCACTGCCACGACCACCGCCAACGTGCATATACTTGGCTTTTTGGGGCGGTACGTTCATTAACTGAGAGAGGCCATCGGGCAATCCGTTACGCTCGTAGGGGCAGCGCACTTTAATTGCATAGACCTTGCCATCTACTATCCACGGATAGACGATACCCGGCGGCAGCCACAACACATCGTCTGACCCCTCTGGTTCGATCTTGCGCCAATCGGGATTATAGCCAAGCCCCCTTGCCGAAACGGTGGTGGGGGTGTATCCTAGTGTTTCAAGATGCTTCTGAATCGAGAGATTTTTCTGAAGGCACACTTGACTATCGGTGACCAGACCATGGGCAATGGTCTGCCACCTACTAAATGCGGCTTCGGCTGCATCATGAGCATGTGGGGCGCGGTTTGCTTGTATGGGCGAATGCAGCGCCCCGCTATTGTTTAACTCGATGATGCCCCCGTCGGGGTCGTACTGAGATAATACTGCTTTGAAATCAAGACCTGCGTAGCGCGCCAAAAACACAAATACATCGCCGCCTTTTTCTCCACTGCCAAAATCTTTGAAGCCATCGCGCCACACCACTAAGGATGGGGTGCGTTCTTGGCGGTCGGGGGCTATAAAGGTGTTGTGCTTGTTGGTGCGTTTAACCGGCGGTCCGATCACCTGTTCGGCGATGTCCCGAAGGTCTAGGCGGGCCTTAAGCGCCGCGATATCATGGCGCTTAAATGGCTTAAACATGCTGGTTCGCATTGGGTTGACCTCCATGCGTTCTATCGAACAAAAAGCATTGGTCAATGCGACGAATATGCTGTTTTAGAGCCAAAAAACGCCCAATTTTTCGGCTTAAACCCTTGTATCATCAAGGCTTGTGTGGTATCATTACTTTTAGAACCTGATAATCTACAGCATCTCTCTGTTTTGTGGGTTTGGTTGGTGTGTGTGCTGGTATCGCTTGCGACAAATGTGCAGTGATATCCTTAGCCTAACATCTGTGCAAAGCGCTGATTTTGCCCATAGCGCGAAAAGTAAGTTCCAATATTCACAAACTTTCAGAGTTCTATCTCTCGCCTCGGCTGCCCAATCGAAGGCGAGTTTTTTTTCTCGTCAACTTCGACTCTCTCGGTAAGACAACCTGCTATCAAGATGATATGCTTCTTATGAATGAAGCATTTGCTCTGGAATAGCGTCTGTTTTTTTGATCACTCGCTTTTAACGCAGCAAATCATTCAGTTGCTTTGCACAATGGCTTATCGGTTAAGTAGATCACTACTTGACGCGCCATACCAGCACACATACCAAAACCAACTTCAGAGCCTTACACATGTGCGTCATAACTTATCATGACAATGCCCATCGTCAATGACAAACGCCCAATCATTGATGTTTTGTTCGGCCCTTAAAAGGCCAGTTTGCCCAAATCTCAATGATTAATGTGTAAGATCAAGTTCGTTGTTTTAAGGTATACCACGCTGCCTGTTTTCGACCCCAAAAATGTTAAAAATGCTATCAGGGCTGATTACAAGGTGCAGTTCGTGCATTATTCACTTGGTTGACATTCTATCAGAATGCAAATTGAGAGTCAAACTGCGTGTGGGCTTTTATGAGCCGTATAGCGGCAAAATGAGGGGTAGGGGGATGGGGTAAATGCTTTGGATCACCAACCTGTTAGCACGATCACTAAACATTACGTGATCCCAGTTGTTAGTAAAAATGGCTTTACCACGCCTATCTGAGAGCATACCTCAGATACATTAGAATTGCATGGCACTCAATTGTCAATATTTGTCAGTAAATTGTTCAGAATTTCGGGTTTCGCTTTAGAACAGATGTTTCCCATAAAAATAGTGTCCAAAGTTGGATGTGTTCGGCGGGCTTAAAGCACTTTTAAGCGTGAAAGATGGTGTTACCCGCCGAACAAAATAGAAATGAAACTGGGCTTATACAATCAGCCCCACGATGATAGCAATGGTGGCGGCAGTTACGATGACGGCGATCATTGCTACCACACGAATATTGGCATTGGGGCGGGTGGGTTCTAATTGTCCATTTGAGTCGGTTATATCGGGCATAGGGTCACTTTTTGTTAGCTTATGTTACAGATACCGACAGTATAGCATAGCACTGTAAGCGCCACATGAGCTAGCACACCTATATGAGCGAGGGAATAGGAAATTAGGAGATAGAGAGTATTGGCTTAATGGAGCGCCGTGTTCCTGAATGATTTTGGCATGGGGTCGCCAGATTTGGCGACTCCATGCTAGCGCGGTCCTGCCGTTATTGCGTAAGGATATATGCCAGACAGTCCATAACGAGGTATTGATGAGACGCGGCATTGATGGCTTAGGGAATAAGTTTTAGTTTGCGGGCGCACCAATCGGGAACGGGTGTGCCACTTTCATAGAGCGCGTCAATGGTGGCTTGCACATCATAATCCACACGCTCGAAACTGGCTTGGAGGCTGTTGGTGCTGATGGGTTTTCATTGT
>CAZLPC010000297.1:0-903 GCA_964561305.1 uncultured Anaerolineae bacterium | reverse complement strand
GCTATGCAGCAGTAAATACTCGGCCCCTTGTGCGGAACGGGCCGCGCCTACGCTACTGGCATTAAACAGCCGCCAGTCTTCCCAAGTGCGATCCATGAACTGGTGCGTATGCCCGCCCACGCCCACATGCCCATAGGCCGTATAAAACGGGCGCAAGTCTTCGGCATCGTCGGGGGTGTCGGGCGTAATCCAGCCTTCGTCGTTGCCAAGCGTGCCATGATACAGCCGCAAGAGGTCGCCATCCAGCAATTCGATCATGCTTTCTGTGCCGACGAGGCCGCGCAAATAATGATAGTGGGCATAGGTGAGTTGGCTGGTTGTCCAGTTAAAGCTCTGGTCGCGCTGCATCCACTCGTCGGCGAGGTCTATTAGGCTGTCTTGGGGGCCGATGTGGATGTGGGTGGGGCGGCGCTCGCCTGTGACCAGATAGCGGTCGGTGTTGCCGCCGATAACCGTCACCTCTGCGCCGTTCCAGTGTTCGCCCAGCGCCCTAATGCGCTGAATACAGGCGTTGGGTTCGGGGCCAAACGCCGCCAGATCGCCCAAAATCACGAGATGATCAAGTGTCTCGCGTTCTAGGGCAGCCAACACGGCCTCTAATGCCAACCGGTTGCCATGAATATCACTTAACACCGCAATTTGCATCATAAACCCTCCACACCACTTATCTAATTGCTGCACGCCTCCATTAAAGCAGATATTTAAGGGTGCGTCTATGCGTGGAATAGTGGAGCTGCTGGTTATGGGGCATTTTGGCAAAGGGGGTTAGTGATTTTTCAAGAGATAACAGATTATTAATTCCCATGCTTAACCTCACCCCCCAAACCCCCCTCTCCGAAAAAACGCTGCGCAGGAGAGGGGGGCTTTTGCCGCTCTTAGAGCGTGTTTTGTGCCAGTACATAT
>CAZLPC010000296.1:0-4470 GCA_964561305.1 uncultured Anaerolineae bacterium | reverse complement strand
CAACAGATGAGCGAGTGGCGGCAACGGCTGCACTTGCTAGCATTGGATGAAGCACCCAGCACGCGTATTTTGTTTGAACAGTTTTTAGTCACCAGTGGGCGCGACTTTCGAGATGCGTTTTATGGCTCATTGATTGTCTCGGCACACGATCATCGTCAGGTGCCACGCGCCGAGACCGCACGCACGCTGGGCGTAGACTATAAGACAGTGGGCGCAATGCGGAAACGGCTGGGTGTTATTGCCGAGCCTGCCTTTGAGGTGATTCCGTTGGAAGCGTCGGTATCGGATGTCTGTGCTACGGCAGATTCTTGTGCCCATTGGGCGGCTGGTCGGGAGTATGGTCGTTATCTTGAGAGTTCGAATGGTGAATGTATTCGCTTGGACAAAGATAACCCCAAACAGATGAACGAATGGGTCAAGCGTCACCAGATGACAGGTGGCGAGGTAAAACTTAAAATTCAGGTGGCCAGCATCGAACGTTTTGGGACACCCGAAGAATTGCTGTTGCGCTTGGCAGACGATCTGCTAGAAGCTGATTTTGCAAATCCTAGCGATCTATTATCTGATACGCCATCCAGCGGCATAGTTTCTGAAATTGATATAGCAACATCTGAACCAGATGCGGTTGTGCCCATAGCCTATAGCAAATCATTTATTGCTTGTCAATTAGCGCTACGTCGTGAACAGTGGCTTGCGCTGCTAAATCAGCAACCCGCGCTGTGGCCATTGTTGCATCATTTTCAGATAGCAAGTGTGTGCGATCCGCCAAATCGCTAGCACCACTGGTTTTGAGGCTTGGTGTTAGACAGTCGTACGATAAAGTCCGTTACGGTCGTAACGGATGCGTCTTTGCGTTGCCGTATTTTGATCAGCTATGATGATTTGGACTCGTCCATTGTGCTCCTGAAACAATCAGTTTGCCATCGCGTTTGTCTAAATGGCCTTCGTGAATCAGCGCTTCAATATGCTGATAGCAAGTTGAATACGCTAAGTTGAAATGATGGGAAATTTCGCGGATGCTCGGTGTTGGCCCCCTGTGATCGCTGGCATAGTGCATTATATACGCCAAAATCTCTTGACGACGAGTTGTCATGATGCCTCCATCAGCTACTAAATTTGTGTTTAATCCTAGAAAGAAATTTAGAAAAGAAATCGTAACGGGACTGTCGGCGCAGCTATCCGTTACGACCGTAACGCTTGAACGAGGAGGCTAATTTGCTGCCTTAACTGTAAGTAGGAGATATTCGTGCCCATGTAGTTCTCCTAATACAGTTGCATCCGCAAGCTGAAATGTGACTGTACCGGCTTCTACATCAATATTAACAACCGTGCCTAATTGGTTGCGAAACACGATTTCTGCTTCATATTTTGGTGGCAATTTCGCTGTTGGTTTTTCTTCGCCGAATCCTTCAGGCAAAACAGGTATAAGTCCAGCTTCATATTTGGCAAGAGTTTCTAACACTTCATAATCGTGGCGATCTAGCCCTTGATTAAGATTACGGGCATGTTTCATTAGCTCTCGAACACGGTATTCAGTCCAATCGAATTCGTCGGCAAGCTGCCACACTGATTTTGGCAGGCTTAGAAGCGCTCGATATTGTCTGATTTGATTGGCGCTTTTTAGACCTAGTGCAGCTGCAATTTCTGAGCCACGCCCATAAGGAACTGGAAACTGTTTGCTATCGCGTACTTGAGAGTACCACTCGACATCAAGATGTGGCGACCATGTGGAAAAATCACCTTTTTCTTGATAAATATCCATCAATAACAGTGCTAACTGGCGGGCGATGCTGATTGCGTTGAGGTCTTGCCGCGCCCCGTTTTCGGCTGCTTGTCGCCATAAATCTTTTTGCTCAACAACGCGGGCTGGTATTGCATCAAATTCTTGTTCCTCAACATGACCCGGTAGCATGTGCAATAGGTTATAGGCTAGCAAGCGTCGTTCACCTGTTTCGAGTTGATAAGAGCCGTTAGGAAGCGTTACGACCGTAACGGGATTCGCCAACCCATGTAAACGGATGCTAGCTGCAAGTTGTAGCAAGGCCCGAAAATCGGCTTCAATAGGCCCCATTTCTGGCTCAGTGTCTTCTTTGCTGTCCCAGCCGACGCGTGTTAAATCGGTATCACGGGAGAGTAAAAATGGCACATCTAGTTCAGGGCGCTTGCGCTTGGTTGCTTCTTTATTGGCTAGCTCTAGCCACTGATTGAGAATATTTACAACAGTGTCAGATTGAGTAATCCATCTAAGCCGCAACCAGCCGGGCATCACACGCCGTGCCTGTGTTGGGTCGGGCATCACTTTGTCTAACGGCAAGCGCTTAATTCGGCTAGGTTTGCTCTCTAACTTCCGAAGTTCTTCTTCCGCATCGGGTGTTCGATACATCATTCGTGCAAACTCTTCGAGATTAGAGTTGTTAGAATTGGTGTTAAACACATCTTGTTGATCGTTGCGGTTACGGCTGCGGTCACGCCGACTACTCATCGCGCACCTCCTTTAGCAACACCTCAACACGATCTACCAGTCCCCAAGCTTGCTGGGCGGCGCTGTGGTCTGGTGCATGAATGAAGACCGGTACTTGGAACGCGGATGCTTCTGCCCATACAATTGAATCGGGGATGGCATCCCATACTAGCGCGCCAAATTGCTCGCGCAGCCGATTCAGGTTTTCAGAATGTTCAAGTGTTTGCAAGCGTACACGATATGGAATGATGCCCAACACTTTAACTTCGTGTACATTTCGCACCGAGTTTTGGCGGGTTAGGCTTTCTGCCAAACCATCAAAGCTCCAATACTCACAAAGTGTGGGATAGATGGTGTAGTCAGTTGCCAAATAAATTGCGCCGTGTAACAAAGATGGTGTGGGGCTGGTGTCTATAACAACAAAATCTATCATATCGCGGAGGGGTTCTAGTGCGTCGGCAACGGCATAGGCATCGCTGATACTGCTAGCAATGTTTCGTGTTTCGACATTAGAACCGACTAGAAAAAGGCGTGTATTCTCGTTGCCGCCATAGCGTTCGGGAGGCACATTAATCATCACTTCATGATAATCAGCATCACGCACAAGCCAGTTGTATAGGCTAGGTGATTTGGGGAGACCGAGGGCGCGGGTAGCATGACCTTGAGCGTCGGCATCAATTAGCAATGTTCGATGTCCACGCGCTGCTAGCCCGGCAGCAATCGTAGTGGCAGTTGTCGTCTTGCCGACACCACCTTTTTCATTTCCAACGGTAATAACAATCATCTCTCTGTAGTCCTCATAAGTTTTGTTAAATAATGCACGCAGCTGTTGCCAAAAACACCTTGTTCCAAAGATCAAGGACTCTCGACACAGGGCGCAGAACTGCCTAGTGTGCATTTGCTTGCGAGGGCCTACCACACAGCTAAAAAAGCTGCTTAAGAAAGCATTGGATAATGGTTTGCTGCTATTGCCTGTTGTCATCAAACCAAGTGGCCCCGCAAGGGTGCATATCGGAAGTCGGGGCTGCGTTTTAAGCCATTTATAGATCGGCTTATCTAAGAGTATCACACCCAATGATTGTATAAAAGGGTACTGGGAAAAATTGACAGAAATTCGTGGCGTATTTTTTTTGCAGATACTTAGGCCCCAGAAAAGCTGAAAGAAAATCCTGTACTGCGGTCTTGTTTGAATTTTTGTCAATTTTTCTGCGCCAATATTGGTGCTGTGAGTTGCTTATGAATCGTTACGGTAGTAACGCAACATTCCCCACAACTGATACTTGTGTTCACATGGAAACTCTGCAAAAAAATAGAACATAAAATTCTCGCAATGAATTTTTGTCAAACTTTCCAGCTGCCTTAACAACTGCCTGTTCCATCAAGTTGAATAGGGTAGGGTGAAGCTATCAGTCTTATGTTATAGTGGTTCGCTATTTAATTGTTAACGTGCAATGTGGTGATAATGTCGGTATTGTAGAACAAGTGTTCGTATGTAAGTGTCATTATAGAACAAAAACCGCTAAGTGCAAGCGCCCTTACGGTTTTCGTATGTCATTCAAATAATACCCAAACTGTTTGGCTTAAACCGTCCACTCGGCTTCAAAGTCATAGCCCAATTTTAACAAAGCCAGCCGTGCTTTGCGCCGAATAGCCCATGTGTTGTCTAAAAGCGGTACCAACTTGTCAATTGCATACGGATCGCCGATGTCGCCCAAAATGCCAATGGCGATTTCGCGAGTACTGGTGTCATCATCGTCTAGGGCTGCGACAAGTGGCTTAGTAAAACGGGGATCGGGGAAGTTTTCTAGTGTGTGCAGCGTGAACCAGCATACGTCATAATCACCATGAAAGAGATCGGTCAACAGACGCTCATAAGCCGCGCTGACATGCTCGCGGTTCATTCGTAACAGCGCCACTGCCGCCGTATGCACTGTTGCTAAATCGGGAGTGTCTAAGAAGGTCGCGATTTTATCGGCGCTGGCGAAGTCGCGCACCAAACCCAATGCCCT
>CAZLPC010000295.1:0-4492 GCA_964561305.1 uncultured Anaerolineae bacterium | reverse complement strand
GTAGACGATGAAAAAGTTCCTGCTGGCAACCCTAACGACCCTTTTTGTGATGGCCGCTCTAGGCATTGGATACATCAATTTTGGTGCAAGCGCCGCCACTACCGATCCTGAAGTAGTAGCTTGGGGCTGGACAAACAATAGCGGTGTTCCTTTTTGTCAATGTGACGACTTTAACAAGCCTAAGGGCCTAAAATAAACCAACTTCACTATTTTTGTAATGTTTTGTTGGCTACAATTAAGGCAGTAAATCATTCATCTATCGCTTTGAAGGAAACAACAAATGAAAAAGTTCCTGCTAGCATCCCTGACGACCCTTGTTCTGATGGCCGCGCTAAGCATTGGCTATCTTAATTTTGGCACAAGCTCGGCAACAACCGATCCTGAATTAGTAGCTGGTGGCCCTTCAACAGGTGCTGGTGTGCCCATTTGTATATGTGACGATTTCAACAAAAAGCGTTAAATACAACTGTCACCGATTGGTGCAACATACCCCCCCTATCGCACGGCCCCATTGGGGTCGTGTTTGTCTTATGCTATTGTTTGACCAAGAATAAGGAGCAGATGCTGGCGTGGCTGGGCTAGAAATTTATTTATTTGGGACACCGCGTATCTACCTCAATCAGCAACCTCTTGATGTAGATACGCGCAAAGCCATCGCATTAATGGCCTATTTGGCAGTTGCCAACGCGCCTGTCAATCGCGCCCAAATTATCGAGCTGTTGTGGGCCGACTATGACGAAACGCGCTCGCGCTCCTCATTGCGGCGCACGCTTTCTGTTTTACGCAAGGCGCTCGACCGTAGCTGGCTGATGGTCGAAGACGAGACGCTGGCCTTACGCCAATCGGAAGAGCTATTGGTAGATGTACGTGCATTTAGACAG
Organism: uncultured Anaerolineae bacterium; assembly: GCA_964561305.1. Lineage (GTDB taxonomy): Bacteria > Chloroflexota > Anaerolineae > Aggregatilineales > J027 > J027. The sequence goes on along the minus strand of CAZLPC010000295.1, from coordinate 3,611 downwards.
CCGCTTAAAGAACTTAAAAAACGCCACCATACGATAACTGAAGCCGACATTGAAGCTATCGAAAAAGCGATAGCCTTATATAATGCCGACTTTTTGTTGGGCTTTAACCTGCGCGACAGTAGCCCGTTTGAAGAATGGTCCCTGACCGAAGCCCAACGCTTGCAACACGAACTGCTAGATGCACTGGCAGTCTTGGTCGAGTGGTATATTGTCCACCGTGATTATTCGGCGGTGGTGCGCGTAGCCGAGCGTTGGCAACAACTGAATCCTTATGAAGACAAACCTATCTTTTATCTGTTGCAGGCACATACACAATTGGGCAACCGCAGCCGCGCCATTCAAATTTTTGAGAGTTTTGAGGCATTGCTCAGAAAAGAAATGGAAATTCAGCCCTTGCCCGAAACACAGGCGCTCTATATGCAACTGGTAGATGGCGACACCTTGCCCGAAACAGCCTTCTATGTTGCCCCAACCCAACCTGTCATCATCAAGCTTCCCCCTCTTTTGAAGCCGTTTGTGGGGCGCGAAAAAGAACTGCAACGTCTGACCACCCGCCTGCTTGATGATCGCAGCCGCCTAATGTCCATTGTTGGCATGGGCGGCATCGGCAAAACCACGCTGGCCCTACAACTAGCGCATCAATCGAAACACTTATTTCACTATGGCCTTTTTTATGTTTCCCTAGAGAACAGCACCGATGACACTACCCTTATTAGCCAAATTGCGGCGGTACTTGACCTGCAATTTCATGACCGCGATAGTACCCACGAACAACTATTGAGTTTCTTAAAACCGAAAGCTGTGTTGTTGTTGCTTGATAATTTTGAGCATTATGAGGGTGAACACCAGCTTTTGTTGGACTTGATCTATCAAACCACCGCCGCTCAATTGGTCATCATCAGCCAACATCCGCTTAATCTTCAAGAAGAATGGCGCTTTCAGCTTAAGGGGCTGGCGTTGCCCACGTCCACTGCCCCCCAAGATATTCAGCAAGCGGCGGCCTTTCGGCTACTTGTCACCAGCATTCAACGGTTGCATTGGTCGTTTGAACCAACGTCGAACATTCAAGCCTTGGCCGATTTATGTACATTTTTAGACGGGATGCCTTTGGCCTTAGAGTTGGCTGCTGTTCATATTGAGCAAGCGTCAAATAGTATTGCATTGTTAGCGGACTTGAAAGAACGCATTGATGTACTGGTTACGACGTATGCCAATGTTCCAGAGCGCCACCGCAGCCTATATGCTATTTTTGATTATTCTTGGCAGCACCTAGAACCAGCCCAGCAGCATTTATTGTTGTGCCTGACGGTGTTTGTGGGCAGTTTTGATGAAGCGGCCGTCGTGAGCATAACCGGCCATGTTATCGGCACGCTTCATCAGTTGCAACAAGTGGCGATGGTGACCGAGGTGGATCAAGGCCGTGTGGCCATCCCCGGCCCGTTGCTCACATATTTGCGCCAGCACGATTTTTCGTCTAGCACAGCCGTGTTGGTCAAGCATAGTCACTATTATGCTGGCCTCGTTGAATCGCTTAATTTAGACGGCCCCGATCAAATCAATGCGTTGAAGCACGTCGAGCGCGATCTCAGCAATATTGTCTTGGGTTGCACTGTGGCAGCGCGACAGCACCAATATCAACGTCTTGATCAATATGTTGATGCGCTCTTCTTATTTTATGAAATCCGAGGGCGCTATCAAGAAGGGGCTGACCTTTTTGAAAGTCTTATTGAACATCTACAAGTGGTTCAGCCGCTTTCGCCGACGGTTTTCCATGTCTATGGCCGTGTGATAAGCCGTCTTGGGGTTTTTAATCGTCATTTAGGAAACATCGCCATCGCCATCGAGCAACTTGAAGTGGCACTCGGTATTCAAGAGAATATTTCGGACTGGCCTAGCCTGACGTGGACGCTCAATCAGTTGGGAATTGGCGAGCTTATGCGTGGCAACCGCGAACAAGCCGAACGCCTGATTACCCAAAGCCTGACCATGGCCGAAGGTCTGCCTGACAACTTGCAAGTGGCCAAAGCCTCGGCTAATCTAGGTATTATCGCCATCCGTCGGCATGACTATGCCGCTGCCGAGCAATATCAGCGCCGCAGCCATGCCATTTATCAAAAATTGGGCCATTTGCGGCTAATGGCCTATACCCTCAATAATTTGGGCAACATTTACTTTAGCCAAGAAAAATATGATCGGGCTGTGTTTCATTATCTTAAAAGCGCCGAACAAAAAGAAGAATTGGGCGACCGCTGGGGTGTGGTGTGTTCGCTAATCAACTTGGGGCGCGTAGAACTATCGCGCCACGCACCCGAAAACGCCCTAGAGACCTTTCATAAGTGCCTAGACATTTGCCAAGACTTGGGCAAGCGCAGTGGCATAGCCCAAGCCCATGATCATTTAGCCCAAGCCTATAGCGCCATTGGCGACCAACCCGCCAGCATTGTACACTTTGCTCAAGCGGCCCAAGCCGAACTTGCGCTGGGCAACTTCGGGCGCTTGGGCAGCATTCTGGGGACATTGGCTGAAAGTTTCATGCGCCATGAAAATATAGATGTGGTGCTTTTAATTTGGACGACCATCGCCCACGATGAGCGCTTCCTCGCTGCCGACCGTGATACTGCCAAAGCAGCCCTACGCGATCACCAGCATAGACCCACTACCATCTTGCCCATTCAAGAGTTGTTGATAACACTGGCTAGCCAATCCATCAGTAGCGCCCACTAGCGCAACGTGGTACGCTTTGATCCATACAGACAGACGCATTCATTTTTATAGTGGAGTTATTGACGATGATTAAGCGTTTTTGCGTGTGGATAGGTGTTTTGAGTGTCATGCTGACAATGTGGGCGACAGGTTTGGCCCAAGATGATAGCCGCGCTTTACAAGAAGTAGAGGGTTCACCAGTGTTGGTGGGCGATTTTGCCGAGCAGGTCGTAATGACCCCCAACGGACGCTATATTTACGTGGCCAGCGAAGAAACCATCACAGCGTTTAACTTTAGCAACGGCAATTTGCGAGAAGTGGACGGATCGCCGTTTTATGTGGCGGGCAATGGCTATCGGCCCATAGATATGGTGGTTAGCCCCGATGGAAAATATCTGTATGTGGTTCATACAGGTTTTGTGGGGCGCAGCTTGCTCTCACCCATTACGGCGTATCTCATCCAGAGTGGCACAGGCGCACTAATCGAGTTACGCAATTCGCCGTTTACGACGTATGCCAGCAGTGGGCGCGGCCTTAACCGCGTGGCGCTGATGCCCAATGGGCGCTATCTCTATGCCCTCAATACCGACGACAAAACCATTACGGTGTTTAGAGTAAACGTCAACACGGGCAATCTTTATGAAAACGGCGTGGTTGAAGTAGGCGGCCCCACCTATACCCCCACCGACATCGCCATTAGTCCCGACAACGCCTTTCTTTATGCTGCCAATCAGGGCTTTTTAGACGACGGCGACACGATTCCCTTAAGCGTGTATCGCATAGACAACCGGAATGGCAACCTCAGTGAAATTCGCAGTTCACCCTATCCGTTGCCCGCAGCGGGCGAGTTAGGCTTTTCGGGCGTGGCTATCCATCCTACGGGCAACTTCTTATTGTTGCTAAACACC
>CAZLPC010000294.1:0-4506 GCA_964561305.1 uncultured Anaerolineae bacterium | reverse complement strand
CGATGGGCGCTTGGTATCGCAATTTCCATTTGGCGTACCCTATACCGAAATTGCCAACGATGTGGGGGTATTGTCGGACTATATGATCGCGGTTACAGATAATTCAGTAATTGCAGAATATGTCACCAATGTTGACCCTGCCCGCGAATATCGCATTGTCATTCCGTTGGGCACAGGCGATTTGATCCAACGTGGGCAAGACCCCGGCATTATTCCCCTCGAAATCAATCTCATATTGGGCGAACAAGATATTCTGGTGCTCGAAAACCACGATAAAACCGACTATTTAGTAGGTGGCATCTGGGTTGCACCCCATGAAACCGTTGCCAAGCAATTTTATACCGAACAGACTTTTGTGGGGCTGTGTACCGCAACGGTAGGCCGCGATTTAATAGAAATCATCGTCACTGCACCACAAGACTAAGCCAACACACGCATCATCTTAAAGAGCCTAGCACACCGCTAGGCTCTTATTGATTGGCTAGATAAGCCCAAACACCGTACTGGGGTTTACTTTGGTTGCTGTGCCAAAACTAGTGCCAAAGGCCACTTCTAGGTGCAAATGGGGAGCTGATGAAAAGCCAGTGTTGCCTGTCACACCAAATACTGTACCAGCAGCAATTTGTTGGCCCAATTGCACCCGCATCTCACTGAGATGTGCGAACAGCACAAAAACGCTCATCGTGGTGTTGGCACCCGCTTGCAAAATCCGTTGTTGAGCCATTTGCGGCAAATCGGCAAAACGAAAGCGCAAAATAATATGATTGCCATACCCAAAGCCCCAATTGGCATCGTTAAAAATTTGGGCGATCAAGGCGGGGTCGGTGGTGGTGATATTAGGACGTTCTGGAGTGCAGTTGCGGCACGCCATTACCCGTTCGACAGTGGCGGGTAGTGGTGTACGCAGTTCTTGGTTGCCGCTTGTTCCAATGTCAATGCCGTTATGGGTGGGGTTAGTGGGTGGCCGAAAATCTTGGGTCAGGCGGCCACTAGCCGGACGCGGCAACAGCCCAGTGTCGTTAAAAGCCGCGCAATCGCCCTCTAAAGTCAATAAATCGGCCCGAATAAAGCCTGCTCGTCCATTAAATGTTATTTCAATCCATCGAAAACCATCGCCTTGTACATCGGTCACATTTCGTACAGGCAAGCGTTGGGCGTTGGTGGCCATACCCAAGCGGTCGCTTTGGGTGCTTGGCAAGGCCCGTACTGTCACCGTGGGTAGGCCGATGGTGCCAAAACACCCTGCTGTTGGCGGGGGCACTACTGGTGTGGGGATCGGCGGTGTGGGGGTTGGCGTTACTGGTGTAGGGGGATCAATATGGGTGCGCGGATCGAGACAGTCACCGGTGGTATTAGCAATATCTTCGCGCACCCAGCCGATGCTGCCTTGAAAGTCGAAAGCATACCATCGAAAACCACGGCTATCAGCCTCTGAAATATCGGTAATAGCAAAGGTGGCCCCCCGCGATAAAAAGCCCGCAATTGGGTTAGTGATGGCGGGGCCGCGCCGCACAGTTGCACTAAAAACCGTTACCTCGGCCCGACAATCGCCAATTAAAACCACAGGTTCTTCAGCAGGTGGCAGGAGCAAGGGTGTTGGCGCGGGTGATCCAATTGAGACCGCCGGAGTGGTGCTAACAGTGTTCATGTCGGCACAATCGCCAACAAGTTGAATCAGATCAGCCCGCAGCCAGCCCTGCATCGTAGCCGAAAACTGTACCCGAAACCAAAAAAAGCCATCACGCTGGGCTTGGGGAGTGCGCTCTAGGGTCTGAAAACGCATTCCTCGATTGGCTATTCCGACAATAGCAGTGCTGGCGTTGGGTTGCACACGCACATTGGCAGCATCCACGGTGATTATTGCTTCGCAATTGGTCATAACGCAATCATCCTTCAGTTATTTTAAGCGACGGTCTGGGTTTGTCGCCGATTCACAGCTATAATCGCAATTGTAGACCATATCGAACAAAACCTAAAATACAACACTTGCTTAACATTGTTGTAACCACAAATTAGAAAGAGTATCTATCCATGCAACCGTTGATCATCGGACGCGATGTTTGTAGCGATACAAATGCCTGTACCGAGCGCGAATGGCTGGTGACAAATGGCATTGGTGGTTATGGCTGTGGAACCCTGTCGGGCGTTTTAACGCGGCGCTATCATGGCCTGTTGGTGGCGGCGCTCAATCCACCTGCCGAACGCACCAATCTGGTCACCAAAATAAACGAAACTGTGACAGATGGCGATCAAGTCTATGATATCAGCGCGAGTCAATTTGTGGATGAGTCGCTGACGTTGGGTGGAGCAAAATACCTCGATCAGTTTCGGCTGGAAGGCACGCTGCCAATTTGGACGTATAGTATCGCGGATATGTTGCTCGAAAAACGTATTTGGATGGAATATGGCGAAAACACCACCTATATTACTTATACCTTGCAGCGTGCTAACCGTCCGCTTCAGCTTGAATTAGCTGTCTTAGTTAATTACAAAGATTTTCATGCCAACACCATCGCGGACGATTGGCAAATGGAAATTGTTTTAGTAGCTGAGGGGGTGAAAGTTGTGGCCAAGCCAGACGCTAGCCCATTTTACCTACAAAGTGATAATGCTATTGCTGAAATAGCACACGAGTGGATTACTGATCACACCTTAAAAGTAGAGACCTATCGCGGCCAAGACGATGTAGCAGATCATCTGCACGCAGTCACGTTTAACATCACGCTTCAGCCCGCCGAAACCGTGACAGTGGTCGCCTCGACACAGCTTCAAACCGACATTGATGCTGCGGCCGCGCTTGCCCGCCACCAGCAACGCGCACTGCATTTGCTAGACATTGCTGATGTACAACAAGAACCCGCATGGATACAACAACTGGTGTTGGCCGCCGATCAATTTATTGTGCAACGCGCTGTAGAAAATAATCCTAATGGTCGCTCGGTGATTGCAGGCTATCATTGGTTTGGCGATTGGGGCCGCGATACCATGATCGCGTTGCCCGGACTAACATTGGCTACTAAACGCTATGATGATGCCCGCACCATTTTACGCACCTTTGCCGCGTTTGTGGATCAAGGGATGCTGCCGAATCGCTTTCCAGATGTGGGCGAAACCCCAGAATACAACACCGTTGATGCAACGTTGTGGTATTTTGAGTCGATTCGGCAAAGCTATAATGTCACCCAAGACCGCGCCTTGCTACAAGACCTTTATCCGGTGTTGGTGGATGTTATCGAGTGGCATCAACGCGGCACCCGCTTTAACATCCACATGGATCCCAGCGATAGCTTGATCGCGGCGGGAGAAGAAGGTGTTCAACTGACATGGATGGATGCCAAAGTAGATGGCTGGGTTGTTACGCCCAGAATTGGCAAGCCCGTCGAGATCAACGCACTGTGGTATAACGCGCTAAAAAATATGGCCTATTTCGCCACCCAAATTGATGCTGATGGACGTGCTTATGATGAATTAGCAGAACAGGTTTTGGTGAGTTTTGATAAATTTTGGAATCATGACGCAGCGTATTGTTATGATGTGCTGGATACACCCGATGGCACTCCTGATACAGCCTTGCGCCCCAACCAGCTTTTTGCTGTTTCTATCACCTATAGCCCATTAAATGCCCACCAACAACGTGCTGTGGTGGATGCCTGTGCCCAGCATTTAGTGACTCCTCACGGAATGCGAAGCCTAGCGCCATTTCATCCTGATTATGTGCCTATTTATGGCGGAGACTTGTTGACTCGTGACGCGGCCTATCATCAAGGCACGGTGTGGGGCTGGCTGATTGGGGCATTTGTGATCGCCCATTATAAAGTGTATCAAAACTCTACAGCGGCACGTAGCTTTTTGGCCCCATTTGAACACCATTTGCGCCAAAACTGCATCGGTACCATCGCCGAGATTTTTGATGCGGATCCCCCTTTTTGGCCCCGCGGCTGTGTAGCGCAAGCATGGAGTGTGGCTGAAGTGCTGCGGGCGTGGCAAGCCACCCAAACCCAATAGATAATGGGAGAATTATCATTAGCGAGTTAGTGGTTTTACACCCCATTCCGCTAGACCAAAATCCGGCGGCGGTCTATTTAGCAGGGTTAAACACCAAAGATGGCCGCCGCACTATGCACCATGCCCTAGACCGCATGGCCGAGATGTTGATTGGCCATGCTGATGCTTTTCAATGTAATTGGGGAGCAGTGCGTTTTCAGCACACCATGGCCATCCGTTCGCAGTTGCTCAGTCATTATCGCCCGGCCACCGTCAATAAATATCTGTCGGCGCTGCGGGGTGTGCTAAAAGCGGCGTGGCTGTTGGGGCAAATGGATGCCGAATCGTATCAAAAAGCTGTGGCTGTGAAAGGGGTAAAAAACACCACATTGCCGGCTGGTCGCGAGGTGCTATCAGATGAAATTTTGGCGCTCATAGCCGCTTGCCGAGAAGATGATGGCCCGGCCCGTTGGCGTGACGTAGCGATGATCGCAGTGTTGTATGGGGCTGGTTTACGGCGGG
>CAZLPC010000293.1:0-4516 GCA_964561305.1 uncultured Anaerolineae bacterium | reverse complement strand
GACTCGACATCTAAATGGTTATCGGGTTCATCCAATAACAACACGCTCGGTTGGGTGGCCATTAGGCGGGCCAACAAGATCAGCTTTTTCTGCCCTCCACTCAGTGTTTCGGCAGGCAAATCATAATCAGTTGGCGTAAAACCCAAATGATCCAATACACTTTTCACACCACTGACAAAGACTGAGCCACCCAAAGCATCAAAGTGTTCTAAGAGTGTTTGTTGTCGATTGAGTACCCGTGTTAGTTTGTCTGCATCGTTATAAACAAGTGGATCGCTTAATTGTGCTTCAATGTCTATCAAGGCGTTATCAATCCGCGCTAGTTCGGGTGGATAGAGGGTGGCGACATCATACAGCGTTTGTCCGCTTGGCAGATCAACGTCTTGGGGCAGGTAGCCAAGCGTAACATCGCGCCCCAGCATAATTGTGCCGCTATCAATTTCGATTGCGCCAATAATGGCCTTTAGCAGGGTAGATTTTCCTGCGCCATTGGGCCCCACCAAGCCAATCCGATCCCCGTCTTGCACTGAAAAGTCGAGGTCTTGGAAGATAAAGCGGCTGATGTAGCTAACCGTTAGGTGGTCAATCCGTATGAACTGCATGATCTTGTGTCTCCTTTGGTTTTGCTAGATTTAGAAATGCAAAACGGCTCTTGTTCAGTGCGCCAAGAGCCGTCGTTGATCTCTATAGTTTTATTAGCTTTTGTATTACATGGTGAATAGGCGCACTGGTCTGGTTAGTGCGCCGCGTTATGCGACATAACTTGAAGGGAAGTAAGGGAGGTAAAGTTGAAATAGACCATATTGAACATTTTACCTAGTTTCTAATTTGAAGTATAGTATGAATGATGAAAGGAAAATGAATGACGGCTTTCGATTATCCCATATCATTTTTCTATACCAACAATCTATTGGCCACAGCAAGTTTTTATGAAGGGCTATTGGGGTTTACCCTTGCCCGTGATCAAGACGATTGTCATATCTATCAGATCAATCCATACGCCTATATTGGTTTTTGTCAACGCGAGATAGTCAATACCACTGGTATCATCATTTGTTTTGTAACTGACGCTGTGGATGCGTGGTATCACCATTTGTTGGCACAAGGTGTGGTGTTTGAAAAAGCACCTGCCATCAACACAACCTATAACATCTATCATTGTTTTTTGCGCGATCCAAATGGCTATTTGGTAGAAATTCAGAGGTTTTTAGACGCATGAGTGACAAACCGTTCGATCCGAACAATCCTGAAGGTAATAAGAACGAAAAACCCAACGACGGCTTTGGCTGGAGTAATCAAGACGCTTTTACACCCGGTTGGGATCAGCCTAGCAGTGGCCAGCCGCCACAACAGCCGCCTCAAGGCTATGGACAACAGCCTCCACCTTATGGCTATGGCCAACCACCACAACAGCCGCCCTATGGCTATGGCCAACCACCACAACAGCCGCCCTATGGCTATGGGCAGCAGCCACCCCCGGACGGACAATATGTTTTTGGCTATGGGTATGGCGGGGGTCAACAACCCCAAGCGCCATCTTATACATGGTTTGAGGCATGGCGTATGGCTATTCTTCAACCCAGCCTAGAAACCTATCAAAAGTTGTTGGCCGATCCTAAAAGCGGTTCTGATCGAGGTTTTACGTGGCTGGCTATAGCAATTCTGATCAGTAGTGTGATTTCCGCCATTGCTCAAGCGATTATTGCGGCAGGTTTGGCGAGCAGCGGCGAAACACTGTTTAATTTCAGCAATACCACCACTACCACCACCACCACTGGTACTAGCACAGGTGGTTCTTTAATTGCCAATTTAATTTGTGGTGTGCCCCTACAAATTGTTTTTGGGCTTATCGCTATCATTATTTTGGTGGCCATTGTACATGTGGCTGCTCGGATTTTCGGCGGGCAAGCTCAGTTTGAGAAAACGTTGTATGGCTATTCCTTAATCTACTCGCCCTATTACATCCTTTCAGGGTTTATCACATTAGCTATTTCACCACTCAGTTTTGCACCAATTGGTCTAATTATTGCCTATATTGGATTGGCTGGGATAGGTTTGTTGGTCGCAATTTATGGTGTTTATCTACAGACCATCGCTATTAAAGCAGCTCATGGTATTGGTTGGGGCGAGTCCTTCATCGCGGCGCTTTCGCCATTGTTGCTTGTTTGTTTCTGTTTCTTTGCTTGTGTAGGCACAATTGTGCTTGCTGGTGTAGGTGCATCAGCCTAAGAAGCGCCACTAATACGAGGCTTGGCAAATCAGAAAAACTTGCTCAGGAAGCGATGTTCCTGAGCAAGTTTTGGGCTAGCGCGTGATCACTAGCTCATAAACACCATCGCCACCAAAGCGCGTGGCCCGCACAATATAAGTGCCATTGGATGACACATTAAACGTAATTACCGAGTCGGTGCTGGTCAGTCCTTCGACAGCAGTCTCAATGTCATCGTTGGTGGCCAGTTGGTTATAATTGGCATCATATAAAAACAACCATGTATCCAACAAACCATCTGGATTTACCTTCCGCATGGTAATCGTGATGCTGTCGCCTGCATTGGCAAAGAAGGTATAATCGTGACGATTGGTGCGGTTGTTTAGCATCCCTCGTACACTCACCCCCAAGCGAATTTCGCCACCCTCTGATAGTTCTGAAGAGAAATTAGGTGCATCAGTAATAGGGGGTGTGCGTTGTGCAATGGGCAATATGCCTTCCCCTGTAAACGTGAAAGCCTGTACCTGAGCAAAACCGGTATCGGGGTTGGTCTCGGCAAAGAAGGCCCAACCACTGGCTACAGTCGCAATACCCTGTGGGGCCAAAAACTCGCCGGGGTAAAAGCGCCCCCCTCGTTCAGTATCATAGGCATAACCAAAGCGATCTAAGATTACGCCTTGTGTATTCATCGTAACGAAGCCCTCGTTTAGGGTAGGGATGATTAAATTGCCCGATAGTGGTGCAATAGCGATGTCGGTGGGTTGGGCTGCGTCTAAAAATTCGCGGGCCAAGTTGCGTACGATGATGTCGCCGCCCCATGTCAAGACATGAAAGCCACCATTTTCGCTAATGACATACACCCGATCTTCAGCCCGATTTACATCTAGCCGAACATTGCTAAGGCCTTGGCTAATGGTATCGAGATCATAAGCCCTTAAAAAATTACCAGTTGCATCAAAGCGATAGAGGCGATTGGTCGGGGCTTCGGCGTGACCTTCTGAAGCAACCCACACCTCACCACGCCCCGTAATGGCAATGGTCTGGGGCATATTGGGTGCAAATTGGCCGGGTTCCTCGCCCGCCAAACCAAAGGCATTGATATAGTTTCCTGCCCGATCAATGATCATAATGCGACGACTGGGTAGGTTGGTCCCATTGGCAAAATAGAGCCGTTCATCTGGCGACAGCGCTACATCCACAAAATTATCGTCGGCAAAAATAGGCCCCAACACATTCACAAAGCTACCGTTTTCTTGCCGCAGCGCCAAAAAGCCGCGTGGCCCCGCCGCCACATAGACCACGCCCCCACTGTCTACGGCAATGCCACCCAATTCAATCGGCAGTTGCTCGCGCCCTTGCAATAATTGATAGTGCCACTGCACGCCCCCGTCTTGATCGTTGATATTGGCAAGCGGGCTGGCCATATTTTCGGGCAAGATAAAACGGGTGCTATTTAAAATCATTGTCAATTGCGGAGCCTGAACGTTTTCCCAATTATCCACTGGGCCAACACCACGAATGATGGCAATACGCCCATCGGTCGAGGTCAATAAACTGACCCGCGTGATTACGGCGCTATCTTCAATCACAAACTCAGTCTCATAGCCATTTACATTGCCATAAGTTACCGCATAAGGCTCGGGGGCACTTAAGCTACTAGGGACAAGTTGGCGCACTCGCTCCACAATATCGCCAGAACTAGCCAGCCGTAAATCGGTATAAGTTCCCATCACCACCGACAAGACAAGGCTTTGGGGTGTAACACCACTATTCAAACGCTCAAGTTCATCGGATGTTCCTAAGGTTAAGCGATTACTGATAAATTGTTCGGTCCAATCAACAGGCAGTTCAAAGCCAATGCCCAGATCGGTGTTTTCATAAGTTTTGGTCGAATTGCTATCGTCTTGAGCCCAAGCCGGACCCACCACACTGATAATGAGTAATGTGATCACCACGCATAAACGCCACCACATACGCTATAATCCTCCTAAGGTGTCATGAATGTTGTCAGACTTATTGTAACGTCAACCAGCGCCAACGATAACGGTGTACTAGAAAACACCGCCTTTGCGGCCAGTAACCGTATAGCATTCGTCTAAAAGTGGCTACATTTTAGCCACCCAAATCAGACATAGTGAGATAAACACCGTGACAGAACGTACCTTTGAGCTTCAACGTTTCTTTTTTGGCAAGTTTAGCGCCGACCAAGCCAAACCCAGCATTCTCGCCCGCACCAACGCCGTCACGGGCGAACAAGTGGCCGATTGTTTGCAAGTAGGGCGGCTTGATTTGCCCCCCGCCGCACAA
>CAZLPC010000292.1:1002-4527 GCA_964561305.1 uncultured Anaerolineae bacterium | reverse complement strand
TGATCCTCTCTTGGGTAGTTTATGGTATCGAGATTGGGTCGAAGGTCACTAAGGCCATCTTCAGCCATCCGATCACCCCCTTTCACAGCTACGTCGCCTATACTATCGTCCATCTGCCTAGCCCTCCGGTGGTGCTTTGGGCGTTAAGAAGGGCATCATGCCGCGTAGTTGCTTGCCCACTTGCTCAATCAACAGATCGCTTTCTTGGGCGCGGCGCTCTAGGAACCACTGACGGCCATTCTGATTTTCGGCAATCCAGTTTTTGGCGAATGTGCCGTCTTGAATATCGCTGAGAATACCCGCCATCTCCTCGCGGATTTCTGGAGATACCACGCGCTCGCCCGATACATACCCGCCATATTCAGCCGTATTGCTGACGCTATACCACATATACGACAGGCCACCTTCATAGAGCAGATCGGTGATAAGTTTAATCTCGTGCAAGCATTCAAAATAAGCGATTTCGGGCTGATAGCCAGCCTTCACTAACGTTTCAAAGCTAGCACGGATAAGACCCGCTACGCCGCCACACAACACCACTTGTTCGCCAAACAAGTCGGTTTCGCATTCTTCGGCAAAAGTGGTGGCGATAACACCCGCACGGGTACAGCCGATGGCTTTGGCATAGGCTAGCGCATTTTGTAGGGCTTGGCCGCTAACATCTTGTTCTACGGCAACCAAGCCGGGAATACCACTACCCGCCGTAAACACCTCGCGCACACGATGGCCGGGGCCTTTGGGCGCAACCATCGTCACATCTACATCGGCGGGCGGCTGCACTTGCTCAAAGCGAATGCTGAAGCCATGAGCAAACATAAGCGTATTGCCCGCCGATAAATTGGGTGCGATCTCCTCGTTATACACACGCCCTTGAATCTCATCAGGGATGAGGATCATCACCACATCGGCTTGGCGCGTGGCTTCGGCCACCGATAACACAGTTAGGCCAGCGGCTTCGGCTTTGGCTTTGCTGCGGCTGGTTTCTGGCAACCCCACCACCACCTTCGCACCGCTATCGTGCAGATTAAGGGCATGGGCATGGCCTTGGCTGCCATAGCCAATGACCGCGACGGTTTTGTTGTTTAGCAAGCTGAGATCGGCATCGTTTTCATAGTAAATTGTGGCTGGCATGATAAAGTTTACTTGTCCTTAGTTAGATAGATAAAGAGTAAAAACTAATTTTCTGGCTCGGTTACGCCATTAGCGATGTGGGCGGGCACAGCAAAGCGTTTGGTTTTGTGGCTCATGCCTTCCATAATGCGAATACCGCGCCCCATGCTAATAAGACCGGACCGCACCAGTTCGACAATTCCATAAGGGCGTAGTTGGTCAACAAAATCTTCCACACTCGATTGTGTGCCAGTATATTCGACAATAGCCACATCCGGCCCAATGTCTACCAAGCGCGCTCCATATTGATAGCAGAGTTCGGTGAGATTATTGCGCGAGTGGGCATCGGGCGCGTTGACCTTGGCCAACACCAGATCGCGCTCGACGGTTGGGACATCGGTTACATCTTGCACCTCAATTACATCTATCAGTTTATAAAGATTCCAGACGACTTTTTTGGCATCGCCTGTTTCACCTTCCATTACAATGGTAATGCGCGAGATGTCGGGGTTATGGGTGCGCCCCACCGTAAGACTATCCATATTAAAGTTGCGCCGCCGAAACAGGCTTACAACCCGATTCAGGACACCCGGCTTATTTTCGACCAAGCAGATAATGGTATGTTTCATAGCAAAAGCTCCTAAATAGCCAATGGGTTATTGTCAAAATCGGGTGTTTCATCCATAGGGCGACGGATCATATTGTCTAGGTCTGCACCTGCTGGCACCATGGGGTACACAATGTCGTTCTTTTCCACTACAAATTCAATCAGTGTGGGGCCTTCAATGCTGCGGGCCCAAGCTACTGCCTCGGCAATTTCATCTTGTGTAGACACACGCCGCGATGCAATGCCATAAGCCTCGGCTAACTTCACAAAATCGGGGTTGTGCATGGGTGTGGATTGATAGCGTTCGTCATAGAAAAATTCTTGCCATTGGCGTACCATGCCCAAATAAGAATTGTTGATGATCGCCACATTCACGTTCACATTTTCTTGGCCCATTGTGCCCAACTCGCACAGGGTCATCTGAAAACCACCATCGCCAACAATGGCCCACACTTCTTCTTCAGGGCGGGCGAACTTCGCGCCGATGGCGGCAGGCAGCCCAAAGCCCATTGTGCCCAACCCCCCACTGGTAAGCATGGTTTGGGGGCGTGTGTGAGGATAGTATTGCGCTTCTAGCATTTGGTGTTGGCCCACGTCGGTCACGGTCAGGGCCTCGCCCCCAGTGTGATTAAACAATGCTGCCACCACTTGGGCCGCCCACAGCTTGCCATCTGGACGCGCCGCCAGTTTCACCAAAATGTCGCGCTGGCTACCGTCTTCTTGCCAATCGCGCACTTGGGCAATCCATGCTTTGTGTTGTTTGGTTTGCAGCTTGGGCAACAGTTGGCGCATGACGGTCTTCAAATCGCCGCAAATGCCAACTTCCACTTTCACATTTTTGTTAATTTCGCTGGGGTCAATATCAATATGGATTTTCTTAGAATTGGGGGAATAAGTTTTGAGGTTGCCTGTCACACGATCATCAAAGCGCATTCCAAAGGCCAACAGCAAGTCGGCTTTTTGGATAGCATGATTGGCCGCGCCTGTACCGTGCATCCCCATCATGCCCATTGATAAGGGGTGATTTTCAGGAAAAGCGCCTTTACCCAGCAGGGTTAGGGCCACAGGGGTTTGGGTTATTTCGGCAAATTGGCGTAGTTCTTCAAGTGCGTTCGACATCATCACACCATGCCCTGCCAAGATAACAGGACGTTCGGCAGCATGGATGAGAGCCAGCGCATCTTCAATGTCGCGGTCATGGGCGCGGGTAGGAATGCGATAGCCGGGTAGCTCGATGGGTGTTTCTGGATAATAAAATTCTGTAATGGCGTTTTGTACATCTTTTGGAATATCTACGAGTACAGGACCGGGGCGGCCAGTGCGAGCAATGTGGAAAGCCTCGCGGATGGTGTAGGCCAAGTCTTCGACCCGTGTGACGAGGTAATTGTGTTTGGTGACGGGGATGGTACAACCGGTTACATCGGTTTCTTGAAAAGCATCTGTCCCGATGGCATTGGTTGGCACTTGGCCCGTAATGGCCACCATCGGCACACTGTCCATCATGGCGGTGGCAAGCCCTGTCACCATGTTGGTTGCACCGGGGCCGCTGGTCGCAACCGCCACCCCCACGCGCCCACTAGCTCGGGCATAGCCGTCGGCCATGTGGGTTGCGCCTTGTTCGTGGCGCACCAACACATGATGAATTTGGGGATATTTATTGAGGGCATCATAAGCTGGCAAAATTGCGCCACCCGGATACCCAAAGACCACATTTACCCCTTCTTTGAGCAAGCATTCCCAGATAATTTCTGCACCAGTAAGTTTCATAATTGGGTTATCCTCATCGCTCACTAGGGGCAACTATGCCC
>CAZLPC010000292.1:0-992 GCA_964561305.1 uncultured Anaerolineae bacterium | reverse complement strand
GATGATGGGGATTGGTTTGATAACTATCGGTCCATGGGCTAGCAAACTCGTCTTGATTGCGGTGATATTGATCACGATAGGGTGAATACATTTTGGTAAGGCTCCTCTTTAAAGACTGATAGATGATAAACTTGTTGCACTTTGCCCCTAGAATTGAAAAGCCCTACTTGAGCATTGGCTTCAAGCAGGGCTGTGGGGGTCACATTTAGCTGGTGTCTCGGTCGAACTTAGTGCTTACTTTCTACCGCCAGCTTGCCAGAAGCCAAAATCTCCTCTCCCGTAAGAAGTACAACAGGAAGGAGGACGCTAATGACGATGATAAGGCTGACAAGTACAAATAAAGCATTCATGTGGATTGTTAGACACCTATTTTTATAAACTTCCTTCAAAGATATGCCGAACTGTCCCACTTGTCAACTGATCAGTTTTGTCGAGATCTAACAATTTATCGGTTCGCAAATCAGCGTTCTTTCGGCTTTATAATCAAAAACGCGCTAAAATAATTACTTTAAAAGGAAATTTGGATTTTCATCAAACGTTTTCAAAGTTTATCCATAGTTAAATAGACAATTTCTTAACAATTTTCCCCTTCTTAGACCCTCATCCTGAAACAGTCTTGACAGTAGGGCTATGCTTTGGTATCTTTCTGACACACTGTATATTCCTGGATAGCTCAATGGCAGAGCAATCGGCTGTTAACCGATCGGTTGTAGGTTCGAGTCCTACTCCAGGAGCAAAAAATCCACCTCTTAGGTGGATTTTGTGTTTTAAGGGCTAAATAGCGCCACAATCTGTGTAAATAAATCGGGCTGATTGCGTAGCAAATCACTGCCGCGTCCACCACTGCTATAGCGTCCCCACAGAATAGCACCACCCAACAGCGCGTTTAGTTCGGTTGCCGCCACCAAACCCTCTGGATCATCATCGGCACTAAATAGATTGACTCGCCGTCCCCCTTGATAGGCGCTTGATAACGCCGAAAAATCGAGGCC
>CAZLPC010000291.1:0-4542 GCA_964561305.1 uncultured Anaerolineae bacterium | reverse complement strand
AGGCCCTGTGGACGATCATCGGGGCCTCAGCCGCGAACTGGTACACACCTCGTCCGGCCGATGACACCACCGAGGCGCTCACACGGCTACGCAACCTGTTCAAAGACGGCCTGCGCCTGATGTTGCAATATGAACCCATCGCACGGGTGGCGCTGCAATTGACCCTTGCACAGGGCAATATGGAAGCCAAGAGCCTGATTCTGCCCCTGCTGCGCGAGATCGTGGGCGACAGCAAAACCGACCTAGAGTTGCGGATGTTGGCATTTCAGTTGGTGACTGGGCTACAAGTGGCGTTCTTGAACTTGGGGCCGTTGTGCAGCTTTTTGGGCATTCATTCCACCGATCCGACCGCACTCGACAATATGATAGACATCGCCATTAACAACCTCATTCAGTCTGTGATCTAAAGGATGGTATACATGAACGAGCGACATGGCTTAAAATGGATACTGGTACGTGGCTTCGTGGTTGGCGTGATTGTGCTGCTGGGTGGTAGCTTGAACGTTTATGTGCAATTTCGGCGCGACATGGATCGCCACACCGAACGGCTGGCAACCAGCAGTCGCATAGCAGATAGCGCCTGTGGCCCCATTGAGTACGGCGAATCGGGCGCGGGTGTGCCGGTGTTGGTGATTCATGGCGCAGGTGGCGGCTTCGATCAAGGCTTGCTCATTGGTGAGCCACTTGGGGCGGGCTATCACATCATCGCGCCGTCACGTTTTGGCTATATTAACACGCCCTATCCGGCCGACCACAGCGTCGCCGACCAAGCCGATGCTTATGTGTGTCTGCTGGATACACTTGGCATTGATCGCGCTGCGGTGATCGCAGTGTCAGCGGGCGGGCCGTCGGCGTTGCAATTGGCCCAACGCCATCCCGAGCGGGTATCGGCGCTGGTGCTAGTGGCCGCTATCAGCGATGTGCGCCCCGTGCGCGATGCTGATGAAGGCACGCAAAATATTTTGCTCACCGATTTCATCTATTGGGCGGCCAACGAAGCTATGCCCGATACCCTGTTGTCCTTTTTCGGGCTGAATAGTACCGCGCAAAGCCACCTCTCGGCTACCGAACTGGATCGCGCCTATGGCATCCTCGACGCGATGAACCCGATCCACGCCCGCCAAGCTGGTATTGGCTATGATTCGATAGAGGATAATCTGTTCGATGGTGCGGCGTTTGAACTGGAAACCATCACTGTCCGGACGCTGGTGATTCATGCCGAAGACGACAGCTTTGTGCCCCCCAAGCACGCCCACCACACCGCCGCACACATCCCCCACGCCCAACTAGCGTTGTATGATGAGGGTGGGCATTTTGTCATGGTGCGCGAGGAAGTGCTAGCCCAGATTCGGGCTTTCATCGCTGGGTCTCGTAATTAACGGGTAATCATGCGCGGGCAAAAAATTCGGCGGGCAGGAGTTTCCTGCCCCGACAAAATGGCGCGGCCATGCGGTTTGCAGTAGGATCGGGTATATCCCGACCGTCCAAAACGCCCTAGCTGTTTATGAGACGCAGCATTAAGGGGGCGCGGGAGCAGACGGCGTGTAACCGATTCGTTACGCGGTGCGGCGGGGTTGTTACGCGGCTGCCATCGGGTTGCAACAGGGTTGTAGTATCGTAGAGCTATGACTTCAATAGTACCCAATTAGAGGAGAGCAATACCATGTTCCGTACCATTTTCAGTCTTGCATTTGCGTTTGCTGTATTTGTCGCGGCGCTGCCCGCCCGTGCCCAATTTGATCCCACCGCCGACTGGTTCGTGAACCTTTATGACCAGTCCACCGGAACCGTGACGCGCCTCAATGCGGATGGCAGCGTATTTGAGACCGAGCAATTGCCCTTGCCAGCACCTTATAATAATTATGGCTACCATTTCGCCGTTTACAGCAACGCCATCGCCTATGTGGTGTTTTGGCTAGAAGATGGCAATGCCGCGCCCAGCGCCGCCGAGTTGATCGTCTATGATGCCGTGACCGACGAGATCTTCAGCACGCACCCGCTGATCATTCAAGGCGGCATGGAGGCGATTAACCAAATTGCGGCCTCGCTGACCTTCATCAATGACGGCCAAAACATCGTGTTTGGCAACTTTGGCGACGGCGAAACCCTAACGACCAGCGTCACCGTGCTTGATCTGGCTGGTAACATCGTAAATGTGCTAGAAGGCCCTGTTTTGGCCGATATGGTGGGCGCAGATGCGGCCTTCTATACCAGCATTGGTGGTGAATATGAAGGCAGCGTGTTCTTGCGCTTCGATCCACTGCTGGCCGACAACCCCATGCCATCTGTTACCGTGATTTGGTCGCCGTTGATGGATGCCTTTAGTGTCGCGCCCTATGTGATTGTGCCCAATGGCGATATGTTGCCCGGTCGCAGCGAGGCCATTACGCCCGCCTTTGACGACAGTTTGCCCGCCCCCGTGCGCCCCTCCAGCGATGGCGTTGATATGCCGCAATACAACGTCGTGCAACGCCTCGATCTGCGTAACAACGAACTGGTGACGCTGTTTCACACCCCCGATGCCGAAATTATCACGGCGCGTTATGTGGCGGGTGGCGGTCTGGTGATGGTGACGCTGGACAAGCGCGATGGCAGCCTGCCGTTTGCCCAACTGATTGACCTAGAGGGCAATGTGTTGCTAGATTTTGAACTGTCGGTTGGCATCCTAGAATTGGTCGCCACCCCCGACGGCTTCATCACGCCCGAAGGGCCGGCCATCAATATCACCACCACCGCCGACCTGCACTTGTTTGAGACGATTACCGTCCCCCTCAGCACACCCTACTCCGACATTGTGGTGTCGGTGCGCCACCGCTAATCCATCAAAGCCCGCAGCTAAACCTGCGGGCTACCACTGGGGAACCCCAAAAATAATGAACCTTGAGAATAAGTTCTGGACAGTCGGGATAATGCACCATGCATAATAAATTGGGCCGCGGATAGCGGCGGTCGAGATCTAACTCGAACCTGCGAAAACCCCATGGCCGCGCCATTTCACGTAGTATGGACAGGATACATCCTGTCCATTTTTAAGAGGATTTGCGGTTATTTTTCAACGTTTATCGTTTTCGCGCTGGCGGCTTATGTTTGCGGTGTGTGGGCTTTTGCCATGAAATCTGCCGCCACTTGGCTCAGGGTGCGAACCGCCTGCTGAATCATCGCTTCGTTGGCCATGGTGAAGTTCAGGCGCATGGTGTTGGGGCGGCGGTGGGTGTTGTCAAAGTAGAAATAGGTGCCCGGCACAAACGCGATGTTCTGTTTTACAGCTTCCCAATACAACGCCTCGCAGTCCAGACCGTCGGGCCCCTCTAGCCATAAGAACATGCCGCCATCGGGGTTGTTCCAGCGAAAGTCGGACGAAAAATGCGCGGCAAGGGCGGCCACCATCGCATCACGGCGCGGCCGATAGAGGTCAATAATGCGCGGTAGATGGGCCTGCAAATGTTCGCCCGCCAAATACAGCGCAGCGATGGCTTGCCCTAGCGTTTGTGTGTGCAGATCGGCGGCTTGCTTGGCGATGACCAACCAGCGGGCCAATGGGGCCGGCGCAACGACGAATCCGATCCGGAAGGCCGGCGCAAGCACCTTGCTGAAGGTGCTGCTGTACATCACGTTTTCGGGCGCGAATTGGTGCAAAGGCGGCACTGCGTCGCCACTGTAGCGCAACAGGCTATAGGGATCGTCCTCAATCACCAGCGCCCCATGCCGTTGGATGATCGCGGCCACTTGTTGGCGGCGTTCGAGGAGCAAGGTGCGGCCGGTGGGGTTTTGAAAGGTGGGCACAAGATAGATGAATTTCACGGTGTTTTGGCGCAAGACCTCGTCCAACGCTGCTGGGATTAGCCCGTATTCGTCGGTGGGCAGGCTCACATAAGTGGGTTGATAGGCGTTGAAGGCCGAAATCGCGCCGATGTAGGACGGGGCTTCAATTGCGATCAGATCACCGGGTGTGATCAAGATTTTGCCGATGGTATCGAGGGCGCTTTGCGATCCCGAAAAGACGATCACTTGCTCGAGCTGGGCTTGGATGCC
The DNA here is from genome assembly GCA_964561305.1 of uncultured Anaerolineae bacterium. Taxonomy (GTDB): domain Bacteria; phylum Chloroflexota; class Anaerolineae; order Aggregatilineales; family J027; genus J027. Next base: position 510 of record CAZLPC010000291.1, on the reverse strand, counting down.
GATCCACGCCAAATAGCCTATCAGTGCTTCGCGCAAGGGACCAAAACCCTCGGTTACGTCATATTGCAGGGTACGCACACCAAACTCGGCATAGGCATCGTGGGTTAACTGTTCGATAAGGGCGATGGGGAAGCTCTCTGGTGCTGGCAGTCCACCCGCCAATGAGATCATGCCCGGCTGCGCCACCACTTTCAAAATCTCGCGCAGGGCATTGGCTTGCATGTGTTGGGTTCGTTGGCTTAAAAGTTGATTGTACTGCATCTTGTATGACATCCTCAATTTAGGTGGGGCGATCACGTACCCACCAGTTGCCTTCATTGTAAGTCCTTGCTGGGGCACAGGCAACCATTGAGAGCCGCCCCAGCAGCGGCGGGATTTAGGCCCCAATGGGGGTTGTGCAGCACTGCGCGGGGACATTCCCGCGCATGGGAATAACCCTCTACACCGCAGTCAGCGTGGCCTTCAGCAGATCGGCATGCCATCCGCCGTAGTTGATGACCACCGGTCGAG
>CAZLPC010000290.1:0-4579 GCA_964561305.1 uncultured Anaerolineae bacterium | reverse complement strand
CGTTGGGCCTCCCAAAACAACGACACCTCAAGCGTTTCGCCCGCCGATACCGCCCGCGCCGAGAGATCATAACCGCCCAAGCGCATCGCATCGGCAAAATTGACATCCATCGCATTCGGATAAAGGCCAGCAGCAGGCGCTAAAATCACTGTGCCCAACGGCACAACAGAATCATCGTGATCCAGCGCAAGCAGGCGCTCGCCTGATTGATAATTATAAAAACCCAAAACAACCGTTAATACTTGGGGCCGATAAATCTCTGGTGATATGGGTACTGTAATGTCATTTTGCCACGCAGAACCCGCCGCTAGCCATGCTGTACCAATTAGGCCGCCACCGGGCAAGATATCGCGTTGGGCCTCAATCACGCCAAATTCGTTGACCAAATGCACAAAAATGCTCCAGTGGGTATCGGTCTCTTCAAGCAATTGCAAGTCTAGTTTTATATTCACATCTTCGTTGCTTTGCAGGTGTGTTTCCATTGTATGCAGCCTGCCGATCATGAGGGGGGTATCTGTGCCCTGACGCGCAAAGCGAAACGTTGGCGCATCGGTCAATTCGATAGCGAGGGGTGGTTGATAGGCGTTGATGATGGTAAGCGGGGCAAACGTAGTGGCTGTCAGCAAAAACCATACCAACAGGACTGCGATCAGCTTTGGCCGATTGAGCCATTGGCCAATCTGATACCAACCCACCGCAAGGCCGATCATGATCGGAGCAATGGCGGCATAGAGCAAGCGGCCTTGGCTAGCGGTGGTCATCATAGACCAACGAATCAGCGCAACAAAAACCACCAACACCCATACCATAGCTAACCAACGAATGAAGTGTTGGCGATTTTTCAGTTGAAAAATACGCCCGTGCGCCGATGCAAACATCCCCGCGAAGCCAAGGCCTGCTATCCCATAAAAAACGAGATAAACCCATGCCGCCATTGGCACATTTACCCAGCCAAACATGCCCCAAAATGTGCGTAAAAATGACTCGTACTCATTCGCAATCAGCACCGCAACACTTTGGGCAGGATCGCGCCCGACCACCTCTAAAAATGCGTCAATGCCCGTTGGGTCGCCATAAAGCTGCCAGTTGCGAAAATACCACCACCCACTGATGGCAATGGTTAAGCCACCCGAAATGATACTGGCCCGCAGGAAGAACCACACTGAGCGATGCCGCCAAGCAATCAACAACAAACTCATGGCAATAATTGGCAAGAAAAAGCCCAACTGAAACTTGGCCAACATGCCCGCCCCAGCCGCTACCCCTAAAATGATGTCGTTTTTGGGCGTGGGAAGATCGGCTTGCAACAACAATTTGCTGACACCAACCAATAGAAAAGTTGCAATAAACGTGCTGAGATTGTCGTTGTTGACGCTGGCACTGATATAAATGAACATGGGATTGAAGGCCACCAAAAACGCGGCCATACGGGCAACAGCGCGATTGTTGACCAGCAACAAGCCAAGCTGATAGGTGTAGTAAATGGTTCCACACGCCAAACCAATCGAGAATAGGCGCATGATATGAACAGCCAGCCGTGTGCCAGTGGGTGGAAAAGCTGCTTTGGGGGGATGAACTGCCACATTCACATTACCATCGGGCTTGATAAGGCCAACATCGGCATGGGGATTAACGACCCGCACCGCGGGCATGTCGGAGGTGTCAATGGGAAAGGTCAATACTGCGCCCAGCATGTAATAAAGCGGGGGTTGGCCACCTTCTTGCCGATAGGGTTGGTGACGGGTGCTTTCATCTAGCACGGGTAGGCCATTGCCATCGGCGAGGGTTTTGACCATTGGGTAATGATAAAGCTCATCTGGTGATTCAAAAAGCGGGTTGATAAGGCTATAAAAGCTCGCCACGCCAAAGAAAACCATCAACAAAATGTTGATAAAACGCATTGATACTCCCTATATGTCTATGTTTAGGGTATCTGAAAAGGCCCAATGCCCGTTTGTTGCTCAATACGGCCATCTGGCAAACTAACCCTGAGTATAGTGCCGTCTCGCGCCAAAATTTGTACGCTGGCCCACCACTCACCTGTTAGCAAATTATCGAGGGGGATTTCATAATAATCTTCAATGATGCCGCGCTCTGGTAGCCAACAGGTCATGGGCAAATCGCCATCATTAAAGGGTTGGGCTACATAAGCAGTTTGGGGGCTACCATCTGGCCCCACTGGCAAAATGCCCACAAAATAGGGCTGCTGAACATAGCCATTAGATGTCCAACGAATCCATAATTTCAAAACAGCTTGTGGCATTCCGTCTTCAGCAGGAATAGCTTCAATGTGACCAGCAAAGGCTTGTAGGGTGATGGTGTTGTCATAGGTAGCCCCATTTTCAATATAGGCTGTGTTGGGTTGAGCCGGCCATGTTGGGGTAGCTGGTGGCGGGGTGAGATCAGTGCCAATGGCTGGAATAACAGCCACCACACCCACCGCCACACAGCCCTGCACCCCCGTGATCAGCCAACCCAGTGTCTTATCTGGGCTTTGGTGGATGAATGCACCCCCCAAAAGCAAAAGATAGGGCATAAAAAACATCCACACCCGCCCGGTTTCGCCGCGCCCAGTGCCAGAAATGGTCAAAATCATCAACGATAAGACTACTGCCAACCCCAATACTGTACCCGATGATAGATCACTGAAGGTGCGGGCCGATTTGCCGAAGCGCCACAAACTCAACAGCCCCACGATCAATAATGGCCAGCCCAAAAAGAAGCCAAAGTCGTAGAGGTGTAAGAATAGCCACGGCCAATAAGGGCGATCTAAATCGAGGTGCGCGGAAAAAGTGGCTTCTAAAATCTCAAAAAATGTGACCCCATACAGCGCATAATAACCCACCCAAACGATCAATAGCCCCAAACCATACCATGCGCCCATTTCAACCGGCCACCACCACGCCCAATTATTAGTTTGGCGCTGGCTAAAAAAGATGCCTAGTGCCAATAGCCCAGCCACTAGCAACAAGGGCAAAACCGAGAAATTGAGAAAGCTAACCACACTCATGATCAAGCCCGCAATTACCATCCAATGTCGCTTGTTTTGACTGAGACCATGCAGCAATGCCAACACCATCGGCAAAGTTAGGGCAGGATAGATCACGCTAGGGTAGGGCTGAAAAACCAACACCGCCGGCAACAACGGCCACCACAACACCGCCCAACGGGCCGCAGTTTCTGAAAAATAGCGCCGACCAAGTGCAAACAACGGCACAACCGTTAATAGCGCCAGCAAAGGCGACAGCAAACCACCCAGTGCGCTGGTGGTAAATTGGGCGTTGCTAAATTCATTGACACGATAGTTATGGCATTGTTCGGCGCGGAGGGGCGGCCCAGCCCAATCGCTGATGATGGGGAGGCCTTCAAAGGACTGATTAAGTATGTGATACCCTGCGGCCATACCCGGCGGCGAAATGGCGACATGTGCCGAGTAGATTTTGAAGTCTTCCATCACTTGGGGCCATGTTCGCAGCATCTCATCTGCGCCGCGCTCGTCCATCTGCACGCCAGCATAGTGCCAACCAGTTGTGCCACTACTAAGTGTGCGAAGATACAGTTCTTTGCCGACATTGGCATGGTGGGTATAGAGTGCTGCGCCAATCAAAAATAGCCCACATAAAATGGCCCATATCGTTAACCTTGTTGCCGAAGCACGACGCATCAAACAATAGGCCCCGCCAATATAAATTATGATGGTAAGCACAAGCGGCACAACCCGCCCATTGGGTGTTGGCGGAACATGGCTCCAGCGCCAGCCATAATCGCCGCGCAGGCTTTCCCACACATCAAAGACAATGGCCAACAGCCATAACATCACCAAAAAAAGTAACACGAATAAATCGCGATAAGGATGTTTTGCAGTTCTCATAAGCTTGTTTAGGTGGCCGATACTTTCGGGCGTTTCAACTACTCTCACAAAAAGACTATTGGAATGGGTGATATATCTTCACTATACTACCCGTTGTATTTTAGGTGTTCTGTAGATAGAAAACTACGCTGTATTTGGTGTGTTAATCTCAGCTAGCACCAAATATCTCAGCAAAGAAGCAAATTTTGAGGTGAATATGCGTTTATCATTTGTTGTTTGTGCCGCGTTGTTGCTGATAGCGGCTTCCCAGTTCCAAATTACGCCGCTTTATGCCCAAGACAACTCGGTTAGCCTGACGGCTGTCACCAACGATATCGCTAATTTTAGGGCAGGCCCAGAACTGACCTACCCCATTCTTGAGACACTTAATCTGGGGGAAACGGTGCAGGTAGATGGCCGACGCGGAGACAACCTGTGGCTACGAGTCGTTTATAATGGTCAACAGGGCTGGGTGTTTTACTCGTTGCTTAATGTGCAGGGCGACATTAACAGCTTGCCAATTATCGAGGCTGGGCCGGATGGTACTACGCCATCTACGTCTGCTGCCACCATTGATGTCTCTTTCAACGGCGCGGCTACTACCAACGCCATCGCCAACTTTCGCCTTGGCCCCAGCACCGCCTATAGCACTATTGCCACGCTACCAGCCAATACCCCACTAACCATTATCGGGCGCGATGCGGGTGGCAGACGGTCAAGCTGCTGAAG
>CAZLPC010000289.1:1090-4583 GCA_964561305.1 uncultured Anaerolineae bacterium | reverse complement strand
GCTATAGGCCGTCTCTGCCAACTCAAGATTTTGTTGTATACAATAGATAACCCCTTGGAACAAATACAAATCAGGAGAATTTGGTCGCAGGCTTAGGGCTAGGTCAATATCACGCAGGGCAGCATCATATTGGCGCAATACAAGATTGTTAAAGGCTGATAGTGTAAGTCCATAATAACCACCAAATTCTGGCTCATTGCCAGCCGTTAAAATAATACGATTACCCAATGTTGGATCAGGGAAACGGGTTAGGCTCGTATTTAACAATGATTGCACTTCATCAATTCGCCCATCTTGAATGACAACATTCATCAGTAAAATATATGGAAAATTAGCTTTTGGCTCGCGTTCAATTGAGGCTTCCAAATCAGCAGTAGCAGCAGCCAAGTCACCAATAAGATAATAATATGAGCCACGAGTAGCGTAATATAGCCAGTCATCTGGCTGTAATCCGATAGCAATATCTAACTGATGAATACCCCCCATATAATCACCTTCAGACGATAAGATGTTGGCGGCGTTAATGAAGGGAATAGACCATTGCTCATTACTTAAGAGTTGTGCAGTTTCGGCATTTTGAAAGGCTTCAGAGACAACACCTGTACGATGAATAGCCGCGCCACGCAAATGATAGAGCATGGGATTATTGGGCGCTAGTCTTAAGGCATTGTCTAAGTGTATAACCGCAGCCGGTGTATCGGCATATAAATTCTGGAAATGCCGATAGACATTAGCACCCACCGTGGCACCAATAGTTTCGCCTTCGTTCAAGTTTAGATCATAATAGCTGACCATCGTGGCCGCTGCCTCATAAGGATAGCCATGAAACGAGTACCAAATCGTCGCACTAATCAATACGTGGCCTACTACCGACTGATTGCGTTCATCAGTCAGTTGCACCCTAAAGCTACCACTTTGCTCTAAAACATCCGTTGATAGTGTAGTAGGCAGTTGACTATAGGGCGTAATGTTTAACTCGATCAAGTCATTATCATAATTGCCCCATACCACAACCGATGCGCCATTTGCAGTGGCAGCAGCACGGGCTTCTTGAGCATTTCCGATAATAGCCGGATACTCACGGACTTGTAAGCCGGTCATATCAGAAGTCAATTGCAAGCTCTCGGTCAAATTCTCTGTGATAAAACGATCAACGGTTGGTCGGCTAGAAGCCAGTGGCTCGATTTTGGCCACCAAAATCATTAATCCGTCGGCTGCAACAGGCTCGACAGTAATAACTTGGATAGTATCATTAGTAGCCTCATCTTCATGCTCAATAAAAAAGAGCAACCCCACAGCACCAGTTAACAGCATCAGCACAAGTAGGCCAATGCCTAAGCCAAGCCGTTGGGAACGTGAACGGTGCGTTTGCTGAATAGTCACTGTTGGCATATTGGCAACTTGCCGAATGGTAGGAGCAGATGCAGCGGCAATGGGGGTAACGGGTGGTGTTTCGGTAACAATAAGCTGAATATCGCTTGGCAGCGATAAATCCCGCGAGAGATGAAGGTCGTGCAATATTTCTTCTAGTTCAGCAGCCACTTTTCGCACACTAGAGCTACGTTGGGCCACATCTTTCGACAACATTTGATGGATTAAGACAGCAAGGCGCGGGGGGATATCGGTACGCACTTCTAGCAAATTAGGGGGTGTGTCCATCAAAATGCTGGTAAGCGTAGTAGTGATACTCGCATCACTAAATGGCAAACGCCCTGTCAGCATTTCGTATAAGACCACACCAAACGCCCAAATATCCATCGAAGAATCGGGCGGATGACCATCTATAGCTTCTGGACTAAGATAGGCGATGCTGCCTAACAACATGCCACTTTTGGTTAGTCCATGCCCCAATTCCATCCGTGCCAAGCCAAAGTCAGTTAGGCGCAATGTACCATCTTTGGCGAACATGATATTGGCGGGCTTAATGTCTCGATGAATAATTTTGAGATGATGGGCGCGGGTCAGTGCATCGGCTAACTCTAAAGCGATTTTTAGTACTACATTGACGGCTAGTTGCTCTTGACGGGCCAGCAAATCGCGCAGTGTGCCACCTTCAACGTATTCCAAGATTAAGGCATAGCGCCCATCATCTTCAACCACATCTATAATCTTAACGATATTGGGATGATTAAGCACACGCAGGGCTTCGCCTTCGCGCTTCAGCCGTTCTAAAAGTTGCTCATCTTGCTCTAGTGTATCAGACGATAAGAGCTTAACAGCTACTTTTGTGTTGGTATAGATACTGCGCCCCAAATAGACGCTTCCCATACCACCTTTTCCTAGTAACCCCAACATTTCGTATTCGCCAATATGAAGAGTAGCATCTGTCGGCATATATGCCTTATCCTCGTTGCACGCTTATGTATGATTTTCTTTAGATAGTACCCAAAAGTTTTATATTTTTCGTTGTGTGTACCGCCAATCTTTTAAGGATATGAACTAACCAAATGATTAGGTAAACCTACCGCTTTTTCTCATAAAAATAGTCTTCAATCGCCCTATATCATTTTAGTGCAAAATATAAGGAGACTAAAATTGGAAACGCAAACCCCACAACCTCATAAAAACGTCTATCGAAATGTTATCGCCAATGCAACACCCAACCCACTGATGCCCACCCCCGATGTCATTGATGAGGCTTTTGTTGAAGCCAGCAACCATATTTTGGTTCAAGCCGCCGAACTAGCTCGCTTGGTCATCGGAGCGCATCAGTCTGCCATTGCAATTGTCATCAACCAAGATTGGAACTATGTTCGCAAATATTTTTCATTGTCAGAAAAATACGCTAGTTGGGCAACGTATGATACACCCGCCAAGGGTTTTGGAACCCATGCTTGGTTTTTGCGCCACAACCAACCAATCCGCCTTACCCAAGCCGAGCTAGAAGCCCACCCCGAATGGCTCAATTTTGGCACAGAATCTAGCGTGCATCCACCTATGCGTGGCTGGATGGCGGCCCCACTGATTGATCGGCAAGGGACAAATTGGGGCTTGTTTCAATTATCAGATAGGTATGAAGGCGATTTTACTGAAGACGATGAAGCCCATTTCATTATGCTGGCTCAGTTGGTCTCTAGTGCGCTAGAAGCATTATGGGATGTCCGAAATTTGCAAAAGCAACTCCAACAAAACAGCTAAAGCGCTACCTTAAGGAGAATTTGACATGAAAATTGGCATTATCGGCGCAGGCAACATTGGAGCAACGGTGGGCAAGCTCTTGGCCCAAGCCGGACACGAGGTTTTCTATAGTTTTTCGCGCTCTGAAGATAAGCTAAAACAACTTGCAACAGCCGCAGGTGATGCCTCGCGCTGGGGCACACCAGCAGAAGCAGTGGCTTTTGGTGAAGTTATTCTGCTAGCACCACCCTATTCTGTATTAGAACAAGCCCTAGCTGCTGCTGGGCCCATGACCGGTAAAATTGTGATTGATGCCGTCAATCCTTTTACAGCCAATGGCCCAACTTATGTAGAGGGTGGCACAGCTGCCGAAGAA
>CAZLPC010000289.1:0-1080 GCA_964561305.1 uncultured Anaerolineae bacterium | reverse complement strand
AGCGCCTGCAAACGCTGCTCGCTCAAGGGCTATCTGCCGAAGAAATCGCGCAGAAGTTGGTGGGGGCCCACGTCGTTAAGGCCTATAACCATATCTATTTCCGTCATATCGCCGAACGCGCTCATCAAACACCGCCGTTAGTGGCATTCATTAGCGGCGATAATGCCGAAGCCAAGCACATTGCGGGAAAAATAATTGCCGACACAGGCTTTTTTATCTGGGATTTAGGCGCTTTACAGACGGCCCGTTGGACAGAACCGCATGGCCCACTTTTTAATAAGCCCACCACCCAACCCGAAGCGCAGACGGTGGTGAATGATCTGCCTCCCCTCTAAGTAAATTAAATGATGATCATCTGCTCACATATACAAGCAGCAAAACCGCTTGTATATGTGTTTTTAAAGACACTTTTATTGCGACACAAATGGCATAGAAAAATAATCTCATCTATGATTGAGACATAGGTAGAAATTTTGTGAATTTTTCCACCTGTCCTACGTTTCTACCCCTACTAGCTATCGTACCTTAAGGAGAATATGTATGCGTAATAAATTTGTAGTGGTTTTGCTGCTGATAATGGCGATGCTGGCCGCGTTGCCTGTTTTTGCACAAGACGGCCCCCAATCTCAACCTGCGGGCGAGCTGGTCTTGGGCGGTCTTAATGGGCCACAAGGCTTGCATGTGGATGCTGATGGCAACTTATGGGTCATCGAAGGCGGCACTGGTGGCGACGAAGACACAACCTCTTTCGATGTTGGAACTTTTGAAGTCATTCCGGCTAAAGTCGGTAACACCTCCCAAATCATCCGTTTGGCTCCCGGTGGCAACCCCGAAGTAATCGCTAGCTTCCCCTCGGTGGCAGCCGGCACAGATGCTACGGGCGGGGCACGCTTGGTGGTGGTGGATGGCGTAGTGTATGCCACCGTTGGCATTTGGCATATCAACTTGGGCGAAGAAGTGACTACACCATTTCATGGCGATGTCGTGCGCGTAGAAAATGGCGAAGTGAGTACGGTTGCTAGTATATGGCAGCACGAACTCGCCAACAATCCTGACGGAACCAGCAACATCGAAACCCAT
>CAZLPC010000288.1:2063-4595 GCA_964561305.1 uncultured Anaerolineae bacterium | reverse complement strand
GGCCACCAATGCGTCATTGCACAACAAATGAGCAAACACTTCTATCAAGGCCGTTTGGGCTTGGTTCACGCGCCAATCAATTGTAAGATGATACTGCTCCCCTTCAGCCCACAATTCTAAAGCCAGCACATCAATGCCTATGGTGTATTGCCCCAAGGGTTGGCCATCGCTAGCTTTCAACTGTAGGCCAGTCTGCACCGCCACCAACCCATCATTCAAATTGATCACATGTATTACTACGTCATAATGGGTAAAGCTGGCGCGATCTATTGGCGAATGTGTTACGGCAAAGCGGAAGTCTGTATCAGGCACAATATCATCAGCACGACGATTCTCGGCAATGATTGGCCCGAAGCCATTCAGCGCCAGCCAATCGCCCAAGCCAACAAAATCAGGTAGATAGGTGCTACCCTCTGCCCCAAGTGGAAAACTAGCCGTGCGCGGAGCCAGATAAGCCGGGCCATTGACCAATAGCAATTGTTGATCTTCGCTTAGAGCATCCGCCACTGCACCAACATCACGATAAATGTCATCTAATTGGCGATGCTCATCTAAGCGGGCATGAATAAACGGAACCGCCACACCCAGACAGGCCCCAACCAGAACCAAACGCCCACTCCATTGACCAAAAGCTGGCCAGTGTTGCGGCAAAGGTTGGGCCACAAGTGCACCCCATAACGCCGCAATCCCCACGGAAGCCAAATAGTGCAACCGTGGGCTACCCAACAAATATCCTGCGTCTAAAAATAACCATGCCGGCAACATGACCACCACGCCCCATAGCCCCAATAAGCCAATACGTCCCCGTTGCATAGGATGGACAATCAGCCACACGCCAACCAGCATCAAAAACACTGCACCCGCTACCAAGCCACCCCATACGTCGTCGGGTTGAAAAGCACGTTCTAGCACTGCCGCAATCGGGAAAGCATAAGCCTGCAAAGTTTGGGCCACTTTAACATCTAAGGCGATCAAGTCTAGCCCATCAGCATCATTAGCTTTCGGAACAATAGCCCACATCAGCAGATAAAGCATCGCAAACAGCAGAATAGGCCCAACAGCCAGCGCTAAACGCCGCCATTGCACCTGTCGCCATGCCAACACATGATTGGTGTTGGCCAGCCAAATGATCGCGCCAATTAAAAAAGGCGCTAATACACCGTTCTCGTGGCTAAAAATAGCCCAAAATGCCAACAGCCAGCCCACTACTAAACGCCACGGTTGCCGGGCTTGACCGTACCAACCCATTAAAAACCAGCCCGATGACAGCAAGCCAAACACCAACCACAAATGAAAGTGGGCAGGGGTAGGAATGACAGTTTGATAACTAAAGGGAAAGCTAACAAAAATAAGTGCTGCCCAAAACCCAGCCCATCCGCTATGCAACACCTTGCCACACACCCGCATGAGCAACAACGCATTACCAATGTGCAAACCCACCGACAAACTATGTAGCCAAAGTGGATCGTGGCGACCAAAAACAAGCTCGCTGATCTCCCAAACAGTAAAGGTAGCCGGGCGATAAAACGGAAAGCCCGCCGAGGTTAGCCAATAGCGCCCGCCCACCTGACTGTTTAGCCATTGGAAATGAGGAATGTCATCCCAAAATAGCAACAGGCTGGTGCTGGGCCAATAGAGCCACCAACCCAGTCCACTAATTGCTAAGGCGGCGATGATGCCATAGCCAAACCTACTCATCCACGCCATAAAGATAACGATAGATGTCGTATTGTTCATAAATCCGAATCACATAGGTGCGGCTTTCGTCAAATGTCACCGTTTCGACGAAGCGATCAAAATCTTGGCCAGAGGCGTTTAGCCAACTGCTGGCGTTGCCCGGCCCACCGTTATAGCCCGATAGCGCCGCATAGGGAACATTATTCACATAATCCAAGACCCAACGCAAATAGTATGTGCCAAAACGCACATTGATATAAGGCCGATAAAGATCGCTATTTCGATAGCCATCCCATGTGAGTTGTGTAGCAATCCATTGCCCCGTATCAGGAATAATCTGCATCAGGCCTTGAGCATAGGCAAAGCTGGTGGCATAGCTTTGAAACAAACTCTCTTGGCGGATAAGGGCAAACACCAACAATGGATCAAGGTTATTGGCTTCGGCATTGGGCAAAACCAAGTCTTTATAATGAATGGGATAGCGCAAACGGGCAATATAACTTGGCGCATCATAACTGGAGACCCCTGCCAATTGAATTAATGAGGCCGCTGCCCGCAACGACTCAACATAAAGTCCAATTTGGGCATAATGATGGGCTAGTTGATAAGTCTCTAGTGGATTACCAATGTTTTCCTCGCGCAAGGTGGCAAATTCTTGCTCGGCTTCATCATACACCCCCAAGGCCCACAACTCGCTACCTCTAATCATGTGTGGATCGTTGAGTAAAGAAGGGCCAAACTGGTATAAAACACCTTCTTGTTGAATACCAAATGTATTCCGGAGCCACTGTTCGGCCTCGGCGATGGCTGCCCCCTCGTCAAACTCAAAGCGATATTGGGCAGGTGGTGTAAAAG